>NZ_KV786905.1:0-6521 GCF_001806955.1 Burkholderia sp. HMSC10F09 | reverse complement strand
CCAGTCGAGTACAAAGTTGGCGCCGATAAAGCCTGCGCCGCCGGTAACCAGAATCATGGGGCTCCCTCTAGTAATGCCCGGTAGCGCCAGCCGGCCCTACCGCATCGAATTCGCACGCGACGTCATCGTCACGCTAAACCGGGAATTTTACCCGGCCACCATGGCAGTTAAAGTCATGAAATGCTAATTTTGTTCGGGAAAACGACAATTATAGGGACCGGGCGCCCCCCAAAGCCACGCCGCTAACAACTTGATACAGCGCTCCCGCCCCCTGCGTCGAATAAAATTTCCTGCCGAATCAATGACATTTCGGGGAACGTCGGTTGCAAAATGGCGTCTCGTACCAACGAATCTTCTTTCCGTGCGGAAATCAATAGCACTGCCGCTCTCATGACCCCAACCCCAATCGCCATCGGCGACATCCAAGGCTGTCATTCAGCTTTCGACTCGCTACTGAAAAAACTCTCCGCCCCCGCCGACACGCCGCTATGGATCGCCGGCGACATCGTAAACCGCGGCCCCGGCTCCCTGGCCGCGCTGCGCGCGCTAATCGACCTCGGCCCTCGCGTCACAGCCGTCCTCGGCAACCACGACCTGCACCTGCTCGCCGTCTCGGCCGGCATCCGCACCGAACGCCGCGGCGACACGATCGGCGAGATCCTCGACGCGCCCGACGCCGACGCCCTCCTCGACTGGGTCCGCCACCGCCCGTTCGCGCATTTCGAAGACGGCAAACTGCTCGTCCACGCGGGCGTGCTGCCGCAGTGGGACGTGACGCTCGCCCTCGAGCTCGCGGACGAGCTTCAGCAGGCGCTGCGCGCGCCCGACTGGCGCGACACGCTGCAAAAGCTGTACGGCAACGAGCCGAACCAATGGAATCCGAACCTCAAAAAGCGCGACCGGATGCGCGTCGCGTTCAACGCATTCACGCGCCTGCGGTTCTGCACGCCGGACGGCGCGATGGAGTTCAAGGCGAACGGCGGCCCCGAGAGCGCACCGCCCGGCTATCTGCCGTGGTTCGACGTGCCGGGCCGCCGCACCAAAGACGTGACGGTCGTCTTCGGCCATTGGGCCGCCCTCGGCCTGATGCTGCGCGACAACGTGGTCGCGCTCGATTCGGGATGCGTATGGGGAAATCAGCTGTCGGCCGTGCGCCTCACGGCCGATCCGGCGCAGCGCACGGTCACGCAGGTGCAATGCGAAGCATGCCGCACTCCGGGCGGCGAATGACCGCAATGTAACGGCCGCGGCCCGCACAAGCGGACCGCGGCACGATCAGCCTTCGCGCCCGGGCACCGGCTCTTCGGCGGCACCGTCGCGGGCCGCGTCCGAGCCGACTTCCGCGACCGGATAGGCGTGCTTCGCGAGCTCGGCCAGCGACTCGGCCGACGGCTTGCCAACCTTCGCCTGCATCGCCTCGAGCGCGGCCGCGATCGCATCGCGCGCCGCCGCCGACATCGCACGCCGGTCGCCGCCCGGCGCGATCGGATCGCACACGTACAGATGCGCGACGAGCGGCCCGCCGCGTAGCACCATGTCGAGCGACTTGCCGAGCGACAGCTCGCCGGTATACGCAGGCGCAACCGACTGCCGCCCCTGCGCGTCCTCGTACATCAGGCAGATCGGCTGCACCGCGCAGCCGGCCGACACCGCGGCCTGGAACAGATTCGCATGGAACGGCAGCAACCCTTGCCCGTCGGACGTCGTGCCTTCCGGAAACACGCACATCACGCCGCCGCTGCGCAGCCGCTCGGCCATCTCGTGCATGACGCGCATCGCCTCGGTGCGCTTCTCGCGCTGCAGGAACACGGTATCGAGCTTCTCGGCGAGCCAGCCGATCACCGGCCACTGCCGCACCTCGGCCTTCGACACGAACGGCGTCGGCCGCCACGCGTTGATCGTATAGATGTCGAGCCACGACACGTGATTGCCGACGACGAGCGCGCTCGCATCGAGTCGCGCGCGGTCGTTGTGCACGACGAGCCGCATCCCGCAGATCCGCAGCAGCTTCACCGACCAGCGGCGCGTGAGCTCGGCGCGCCGCGCGGCCGTCACATGCGAAAAGCGCAGCGCGACGATCGCCATGCCGCGCAACAGGTGAAAGACGAGGCGCAGCTTGCGGATAGCGTTCATGAGGAAAGCCCGGCGTGGTTCAGTTGCGCTCGAACGCGACCTGTCCGGCGACGAGCGTCGCGCGCACGCACGCGGGCAGCTCGTAGCCGAGGAACGGCGAGTTGTGGCCCTGGCTCTTCAGCGCGCGCGGCTCGACGCGCCAGTGCGCGCGCGGGTCGAACACGCAGAGATCGGCCGCACTGCCTTCGGTCAGACGGCCGGCCGGCAGATTCAGCACGTCCGCAGGCGCCGACGTGATGCGGCGCAGCGCCTGCGCGAGCGGCGTGCGCGTCTCGTCGGCCCACTTCACGGTCAGCGACAGCAGCAGTTCGAGGCCGGTCGCACCGGGCGTCGCTTCGCCGAACGGCAACAGCTTCTCGTCGTCGTCGACCGGCGTGTGATCGGAGCAGATCGCGTCGATGGTGCCGTCCGCGAGCGCCGCGCGGATGGCCTCTCGGTCGCGCTCGCTGCGCAGCGGCGGATCGAGCCGGAACTGCGAATCGAAATAGCCGATGTCGACGTCGATCAGATGCAGATGATTCACGCCGACGTCGCACGTGACGGGCAGCCCTTCCGCCTTCGCCGCGCGCACGAGCGCGAGGCCGGCCGCCGACGACAGCCGCGCGAGGTGCACGCGCGCGCCGGTCACGCGCATCAGTTCGAAAATCGTATGCAGCGCGATCGTCTCGGCCGCGACCGGCACGCCGGACAGCCCGAGCCGCGACGCGACGGGCCCGCTCGCCGCGACGCCGCCCTTGCCGATGAACGCGTCGAGCGGGCGCAGCCACGTGGTGTAGCCGTAGGTGCTCGCGTACTGCAGGGCGCGCAGCAGCACCTGCGTGTCGCGCAGCGGCACGTTCGCATGCGTGAAGCCGACGCAGCCGGACTCGGTCAGCGCGACCATCTCGGTGATCACTTCGCCCTTCAGCCCGACGGTCAGCGCGCCGAGCGGATGCACGTTCGCCTGGTGCAGATTGCGCGCGCGGAACTTCAGCATCTCGACGAGGCCCGGCTCGTCGAGCACGGGATCGGTGTCCGGCGGGCACACGAGCGTCGTCACGCCACCGGCGACGGCCGCCGCCATTTCGGACGCGAGCGTCGCCTTGTGCTCGTAGCCGGGCTCGCGCAGCCGCGCGCAGAGGTCGACGAGGCCGGGCGCGACGATCAGGCCCGTCGCGTCGATCGTCTTGTCGGCGGCGAAGCCGGCCGGCGCGCGGCCGGCTTCGGCGATCGCGTCGATCTTGCCGTCCGAGATGAATACGTCGGCCTGCCGCTCGCTGCCGGCAACCGGATCGATCAGCGTGCCGCCTTTGATATGAATCTTCATGCGCTGTCTGTGAATGCGTTGTATGCGTTGAATGCCTGGATAAGAAGGCGCGAAGCGGCTCAGTCGTTGTTGCCGGCGACGATGCCCATCACGGCCATCCGCACGGCGATGCCGAACGTAACCTGGTTGAGGATCACCGATTGCGGGCCGTCGGCGACCTGCGAGTCGATCTCGACGCCACGGTTCATCGGGCCCGGGTGCATCACGATCGCGTCGGGCGCAGCGAGCGCGAGGCGCTCGGGCGTGAGCCCCCACGTCTTGAAATACTCCTGCGCGGAAGGCAGCAGCGCGCCGCTCATCCGCTCGTTCTGCAGACGCAGCATGATGATCACGTCGACGCCCTTCAGCCCTTCGTCGAGGTTGTGGAACACCTTCACGCCCATC
Organism: Burkholderia sp. HMSC10F09; assembly: GCF_001806955.1. NCBI lineage: Bacteria > Pseudomonadati > Pseudomonadota > Betaproteobacteria > Burkholderiales > Burkholderiaceae > Burkholderia > Burkholderia sp. HMSC10F09. Next base: position 2,698 of record NZ_KV786905.1, on the reverse strand, counting down.
TGCTCGAGGCCGCCCGGCAGCAGCGTGCGCGGGCCGATCGCGCGCACTTCGGGCACGCCGAGCGTGGTCAGCGCGTGGATGTCCGAGCGCGCGACGCGCGAGTGCAGAATGTCGCCGACGATCGCCACGCGCAGCTTCGTGAAGTCGCGCTTGTAGTGGCGGATCGTGTACATGTCGAGCAGGCCCTGCGTCGGGTGCGCATGGCGGCCGTCGCCGGCGTTGATCACGTGCACGTGCGGCGCGCAGTGTTCGGCGATCAGGTACGGCGCGCCGCTCGATGCATGGCGCACGACGAACAGGTCGGCGTGCATCGCCGACAGGTTGTTGATCGTGTCGAGCAGCGATTCGCCCTTGCTCGTCGAGGAAGCGTTGATGTTCAGGTTCAGCACGTCGGCCGACAGGCGCGTCGCGGCGATCTCGAACGTCGTGCGCGTGCGCGTCGAGTTCTCGAAGAACAGGTTGAACACGGACTTGCCGCGCAGCAGCGGCACCTTCTTCACTTCGCGGTCCGTCACGCTGACGAACTGCTCGGCCGTATCGAGGATGTGGTTGACGATCGAGCGCGGCAGGCCCTCGATCGACAGCAGATGCTTGAGCTCGCCGTTTTTCGTGAGCTGCGGGTTGCCCTTCAGGAAACCGTAGCGGAACCGCTCGGGGCTCGCGGCCGCGGCGGGATTGCCGGTGCGGCCAGTGGTGTCGGTGGTCATGGTGTGCGTGATTCCAACTATGCAAACGGGCCGCGGCGCGAACCGGCGGCCCGGGATACGGTTTCGCGGTCGTTCAGGCGGCCTGCGCCTCGACGTTCAGCGTGAACTGCGCGTCGTCGCGCGCGAGCACGAGCGTCGCGCCGGCCGGCACGTCGAGCGTGCCGCCCGCAAAGCGCGCGGCGACCGGCAGCTCGCGTCCGCCGCGATCGGCGAGCACCGCGAGTTCGACGGCAGCCGGACGGCCGTAGTCGAACAGTTCGTTCAGCGCGGCGCGCACGGTGCGGCCGGTGTACAGCACGTCGTCGACGAGCACGATGCGCGCGCCGTCGACGTCGAACGGCAGCGACGTCGGGCTCGCCTGGCTATGCAGCCCCTTCTTCGCGTAGTCGTCGCGATGCAGCGCGACGTTGACGACGCCGAACGCCGGCGCGCCGAGATCGCGCGCGAGACGCTCGGCGAGCCACGCGCCGCCGCTGTAGATGCCGGCGAGCCGCGGGCCGCCCGGTTCGGCGAACGCGGTGCCGTACGCGGCACGGATCTGGTCGAGCAGGGCGCGGTACAGCGCCTCGGCGTCAATGGAGCTCATGGTCGGACAATTGATCGAGATACTGTTGAAGGATCACGCGCGCGGCTTCGGCATCGAGCATGTCGGTGCGTGCGCGGCCGCGCACGTTGCGCTCGCGCATCCCGGCCTCGGCTTCGACCGACGAATAGCGTTCGTCGACCCACGTGACGGGCAGCCCGAAGCGGCCGTTCAGCTGGTTGCCGAAGCGCTTCGCCTGCTGCGTCATGTCGTGCGGCGTGCCGTCGGGATGCATGGGCAGCCCGACGACGAGCGCGTCGGGCCGCCATTCGGCAAGCAGCTCACCGACGGCCTTGAAGCGGTGCTCGCGGTTCAGGTTGGGAATTACGACGAGCGCGCGCGCCGAGCGCGTCAGCGCATTGCCGATCGCGACACCGATTCGCTTCTCGCCGTAGTCGAACGCCAGGAGCGTCGCATCGCGCGCGCTCGTGCCGCTCATGCGTGCCCTGCTTCGCCGGACAGCGTCGACGAACTGACGCCGAGCAGGCCCAGCGCGGCTTCGAAGCGCTCTTCGGCCGGCGTGTCGAACACGATGCGCGGATCGGCGGCGACCGTGAGCCAGCCGTTGCGGGAAATCTCTTCCTCGAGCTGCCCGGCGCCCCAGCCTGCATGGCCGAGCGTCAGCAGGAAGCGTTTCGGGCCCGTGCCCGTTGCGACCGCCTCGAGCACGTCCTTCGACGTCGTCATCTCGAGCCCGCCCTCCACCGACATCGACGAGCTGTAGTTCGCACCCTCGACCGGCTCGTGCAGCACGAAGCCGCGCTCGGTCTGCACGGGGCCGCCGAAGTACACGGGGATGTGCAGCAGCGGCTCGATCTCGAGCTTCAGGTCGATCCGGTTGAACAGCGATTCGAGGTCGATATCGGTAGGACGATTGATGACGAGGCCGAGCGCACCGCGCTCGCTGTGATCGCAAAGATAGACCACCGTTCCCGAGAACGTCGGATCGGCCATGTTCGGCATGGCGATCAGGAACTGGTTGGTGAGATTGATGCGATCGGAAGGCTTTGACATGGTTTGAATTTTAGCAAAGACGCTGCGGCCTGACCGGGCCGCGATCAACGAGCAACATCGCGACGCGCTGGCAATGACGCGCGCGATTACACGGCACTCTAACACGCGCGCGGGCGCTGTCGGCAGCGCGTTGCAGCGGCGCCGGACATGGCCGCCGCGCCATGCCGGCCGGCGTTCCGCTCAGGGCCGGCCGAGCGCCGTGCCGAGCGCTTCGGCCCCCGCCGTCAGGTCCGGCGGCGCGACGCCGGCGGCGATCTTCAGCAGTGCGGCGCGCAGCATGTCGGCCGCGCGCGCATGCGCGTCGCGTGCGCTGCCGGCGAGCGGCAGCCCGTGCGCGGCGCGGCGCCATGCGAGGCCCAAAGTGTCGGCCAGCAGCGCCGCGTGGCCGAGCCCG
>NZ_KV786904.1:2229-8836 GCF_001806955.1 Burkholderia sp. HMSC10F09 | reverse complement strand
TTAGTTGAAACGATGTCTATGAATCACACATATAATGGCAAAACAGGCGTTTTTGAGTACATCCGGAACCCGGATGAACCGGGCCGCGTGCCGGGTTTGTGCTTTATGGCTTCGGCGAGCGTTGCGTCGTCGCCGTTCAATTTGCCCCATTCATCGTCGGGCGCGAGCCGACGTCGTGCCGCTAGAAAATTCCCTTCGCCACTTCCTGGCGCCCGTCCTCGTTGAGGTGCATTTGCCGAATTCCGTCGATCGCGCGCTGGAGCCACGCATCGGCAATTACACGGACGGCGGCCGATCTACTGGCCGAGCTTGACGACGAGGCCGACGCCGAATCCCGCGGCCTGTAAAACGGGCCCGCCGTGCGCCTGAGCGGTTGCAACATGACCGGCACGCTGCTGCTCGCGACGCCGAACTCCAACCAGAACATGTACGACATGACGCTGACGGCCTCGACATCGTCCGGCTGCAAGCTGCCGGCCGGCGTGCCGCTGTCGGGCAGCGCCGCGATCATGTTCGTGCCGATCCGCGGCAGCAACGGCTTCCAGCGGTCGATCCTGTACGTGCTGCGCGCGGCTGATTACAGCTTCGTCGCATACGGTCAGGTCATCAAGCAATAAGCGCACGGCCGTCGCACGCGGCGTCTTCACGCGCCGCGTGCGACGGCCCGACGAAAACGTTCCGTCAACAACCAAAGCCCTTTCGACTCAATGAAGAACTGCTGCAAAGTATCGCTGTTCGCGTGTGGCCTGCTCGTCACGCTGCTGTCCGGCTGCGTGACGGCGCCGAAGACCGATATGAACGCGCAAGCGCGCGAAAAGCTGCATTCGATCGCGCTCCTCGAAGTTGCCGAGCCGAGGCAGGTCGGCGTCATCAATCTGGGCGGCGCCGCCGGCGGCTTCGGCCTGATCGGCGCACTCGCGCAAGTCGCCGTCAACACAAGCCATACGAACACCTATACCGAGCGCGTGACGGCCAACAAGATCGTATTCGTACCGGACATCGTCGACGGCGTCACCGGCCGTCTTGCCGACAACGGCTATCAGATCGTGAAGCTGAACCAGAAGCCGAAGCGGGCGGCGGACGGCAAGTCGGACGACTATTCCGACATCCAGACCGACGCGGACGCGATCATGAACGTATGGTTCACGTCTTTCGGCTACATTTCGCCGGCCAGTCGGCCCGATTACATTCCTGCGGTCGTCGTCCGCGCGCGCCTCATCGACGCGAAGACGAAGCAGGATCTCTATTTCAAGACGTTCGCGTGCGGCTACGACGTCAAGGCGAACAGCGTGCACGTCGAGAGCGACGTGGCGTACACGTACGGCAGCTTCAGCGATCTCGAGAAGAACTTCGACAAGTCGGTGGAAGGGATCAAGTCGTGCGAGAAGTCGATCGCGGAGCTGATCGGCCAGGATCTCGCGCGCACGCCGACGACGCCGGCATCGGCCCCGGTGGCGGCTGCAACGACGATGATGACCACGAGCACGACGACGGCCGCCGCGCCGAAATGACTTCCGCAGCGGGCCCAGGTTCGCCGTCGTACCGATTGCGGACCTGGCACTGGCAGCGCGTGCACTGCACGGGAGGGAGCGGAAGGGAGAGGGGAAGGCGAGGGGAAACGCAGATTCGACAGGCAACCGGCCGGGCGGCTTTGCCGCCACCCGGCCGCAGGCAAGCGCGGCTTACTCCCCGCTATCGCCCTTGATCTGCGGCAGCGCCGACGCTTCACCCGGCGTCAGCAGCCCGACCTGCGTATACACGCGCAGCTTGTCGCGCGTATCGGTGATGTCGAGATTGCGCATCGTCAGCTGACCGATCCGGTCGCGCGGCGAGAACGTCGACGCGACCTTCTCCATCGACAGACGCTCCGGCTGATACGTGAGGTTCGGCGACTTCGTGCTGAGAATCGAATAGTCGTTGCCGCGGCGCAGCTCGATCTTCACTTCGCCGGTGATCGCGCGCGCGACCCAGCGCTGGGCCGTTTCGCGCAGCATGATCGCCTGCGGGTCGAACCAGCGGCCCTGATACAGCAGACGGCCGAGACGGCGGCCGTTCTCGCGGTACTGCTCGATCGTGTCTTCGTTGTGGATGCCCGTCACGAGACGCTCGTAAGCGATATACAGCAGCGCGAGGCCCGGCGCTTCATAGATGCCGCGGCTCTTCGCCTCGATGATGCGGTTCTCGATCTGATCGCTCATCCCGAGGCCGTGACGGCCGCCGATGCGGTTCGCTTCGAGCAGCAGCTCGACCTGATCCTTGAACTCGACGCCGTTCAGCGCGACCGGCTGGCCGGCTTCGAAGCGCACCGTCACTTCTTCGGCGGCGATCTTCACGTCGTCGCGCCAGAACGCGACGCCCATGATCGGGTTCACGATCTTGATCCCGCTTTCGAGGCTTTCCAGATCCTTCGCCTCGTGCGTCGCGCCGAGCAGGTTCGAGTCGGTCGAATACGCCTTCTCGGCCGACATCTTGTACGCGAAGCCCGACTGGCGCATGAATTCGGACATTTCCGCGCGGCCGCCGAGTTCGTCGATGAACGTCTGGTCGAGCCACGGCTTGTAGATCTTCAGATCCGGGTTCACGAGCAGACCGTAGCGGTAGAAGCGCTCGATGTCGTTGCCCTTGTACGTGCTGCCGTCGCCCCAGATGTTCACGCCGTCTTCCTTCATCGCGGCGACGAGCATCGTGCCCGTCACGGCGCGGCCGATCGGCGTCGTGTTGAAGTACGTGACGCCGGCGGTCGTGATGTGGAACGCGCCGCTTTGCAGTGCCGCGATGCCTTCGGCGACGAGCTGCGCGCGGCAGTCGATCAGGCGGGCACCGGCCGCACCGTATTCGAGCGCACGTTTCGGGATCGCATCGTAATCGTCTTCGTCGGGCTGGCCGAGGTTCGCCGTGTACGCGTACGGGACGGCGCCCTTCAGTTTCATCCAGTGCAGCGCGGCGCTGGTGTCCAGGCCGCCGGAGAAGGCGATACCGACCTTCTGGCCGGTCGGGAGGCTTTCGAGAATCGTGCTCATAGGAATTACCGTGGATTGAAGTCCGGTGGGATCGTATTTCGCGGAATACGCGAGTATCGGCTGTCCGGGAAGTTGCGGCAAGGGCTGATTTCGCGGAAATCGGCCCGGCGGCCCGCTGCGACGGGCTTCTCGGGCCGTTTACGGCCGCCCGCCGAACGGTCGCGCGGCCGCTTGCGGGGACGGACCGGGCCGTACACCGCCGCGCCGTAACTGTATGGAAATTGAAAGAATGTCGACGCAACGGCCGCCGGAATCAGATATTCCACGCCTGTGCGGTATCGAGCAGTTTCTCGCGCAACTGGTCGACTTCGGCGGCGAGCATCGCGGTGATCGACACATAGCCGGACAACTGCGGCGGCGGCGCGTCGGGCGGCGTGCCGGCCGGCTGCCGCCGCGGCGACAGCCGGCTCGGCGTGCCGAACTTCAGTGCGCGGCTCGCGCCGATCAGCGTGTCGCGGATGCGCCGGTGCAGCGGCTTCATCGAGACGCGCATGTATTCGCGGGCCGCGACGTCGTCGCGCGCGGGCAACGCGCTCGACAGGATCTCGAGATAGCCGATGCAGAGCCGCAGGCTGCGCTGGATCGCCTCGAGATGCGCGACGGGAATCGCGCACTCCTTCGACACGGACGGCATCAGCGAGCGCAGCTGCACGAGCAGCGCGCTGAGGGCAGCCATTTCCTTCAGATGCGCGTCGTCGCTGACGTGGCGGTCGCCGGCGAGCCGCGCGTGCACGGCCGCGCAGGCGCGCAGCGCGTCGCCGAGCTTGTAGCGCCACGAATAGGTCGCATAGAGCGGCAGCGCGAACGAAAACGCGAGCGCGATCGCGATGCCGGTCAGCACGTTCACCGCGCGCCACAGGCCGTCGACGATCTCGTTGTCGCCGTGCCCGGCGACGATCACCATCGTGATCGCGGACAGCAGCGCGATGTAGCCGGCCTTGCCGATCGCGTAATACGCGCACAGGCCGCACGCGGCGGCCATCAGCAGATAGAACGCGAGCGGTGCACCGAGCGCGGAGTGCACGAGAATCAGCAGCAGCCCCGCGACCGCACCGATCGATGTGCCGAGCGCGCGTTCGGCCGCCTTCTTGCGGATGTTGCCGTGGTGCTGGAGCCCGCCGACGACGATCAGCACGGTAATCGTCGACCATTCGCCGTGCGGCACGCGCATGCCGGTCGACAGCGCGATCGACACGAGGATCGCGAGCGCGACGCGCGTCGCATGGATCAGCTTCGCATGCCGGTAGCGGCGGTACGGGTCGAGCAGCGGGCGCAGCGCGCCGCGCAGGAAAGCGGGCAGCCGGGCAGAAGGCGTGACGGTCATCGGGCGGAAGTCGTTGGCTGGAACGCGCGGCGTTGCGCCGCACGAGCACCCGTAACGCTAGCGGAACGGGCGCAGGCTGTCCACGAAGAACGCGCGCATGCCGTGCATCATGCGCCGGCGGCGCTGCGCTCGGCGTATTCGACGCGGTTGCGGCCGCCGTATTTCGCGCGGTACAGCGCGTCGTCGGCGAGCTGCAGCAGCGTCGCCGCGTCCATCCGGCCGTATGCGTCGGTCGCGGTGCCGATGCTGGCCGTCACGTGTCCGTAAGGGCTTTTCACGTGCTCGATGCCGAGCGCCGCGATCGCGCGCCGGATCCCTTCGGCGACGGTCGCCGCGCCTTGCGCGTCGGTGTCGGGCAGCGTGACGACGAATTCCTCGCCGCCGTAGCGCGCGATATGGTCGGTCGCGCGGCGCAGGCAGCCCGACGCGCATTGGGCGACGCGGCGCAGCACGTCGTCGCCGGCCAGGTGCCCGTAATAGTCGTTGTACGCCTTGAAGTGATCGACGTCGACGAACAGCACCGACAGCGGCCGGCCGCTGCGCGCCGCGCGGCGTGCCTCCTGCGCGAGCGCCGCGTCGAACGCGCCGCGGTTGTCGAGGCCGGTCAGCGAGTCGGTGCGCGCGAGCCGGTACAGCTTCGCTTCCGCCACCTGTCGCCGCCGCAGCTCGCGCGACAGCAGCAGCGAGCCCCATGCGACGAACCCGGTAAACAGGCTCATCAGCACGATGATCGACGCCGCGCGGTGGCGCCACGGCCGGTACACGTCGGCTTCGGCCGGCGCGACGTCGACGATGAGCGGCAGCCCGGCCAGCTGCCGGTATACATAAATGCGCCGCACGCCGTCCACCGCGCCGGTGCCGGTCAGCACGCCGTCACCGGCGCGCCGCGCCTGGATGAACAGCGGCGAGTCGTGCAGATCGAGGCCGACGACGCGCGCGTCGAACGGTAGCCGGCTCACGAGCGTGCCGTTGTCCTCGACGATCGCCGCGCTGCCGTGCCGGCCGACGGCGAGGCCGTCGAGCAGCGCGCGGAAGTAGTCGATGCTCAGCGTGCCGACCACGACGCCGCCGAAGCTGCCGTCCGGGCGGTCGATGCGGCGGCTGAGCGCGATCGTCAGTGCGCCGCCGCGCAGCCGCGACGCATAAGGGCGGCTGATGTACAGCCCTTTCACCTGAGCGTCGCGATGCGCGACGAAATAATCGCGCTCGGAGAAATTGCCGGTGCGGGCGGGAATCGTGCCGGAATCGATCGTGATATTGCCGTGCGCGTCGAGCACGAAAATCGATCCGAGATAGGTGCCGGTCGCCGCGCGGTCGAACAGCACGCGATGCCGCTGCGGCGGCGGCAAGCGCATCAATTCCGGATCGGCAATGCCGTCGACGACGTTTTGCAGCGACAAATCGTAAAGCTCGATATTGCGCGCGACGTCGCGTTCGATCAGCAGCATCAGATTGCGCGCATTTTCGATGGCGTGATCGCGCGCATCGCGCCGCGCATCGATCAGCAGCGACACGGAAAGCGCCCAGCTGAACAGCAGCAGCATGATGCCGGCGACGAGCACGCCGCGCGGCGACAGCACGCGCGAGACGACGGATGCGGTATGGCGACGCAATGCTGCGAACGGCAGGAGCAAGTTCATCCTCGGTCGGGGCGAAACGTTCGCGTCGTGCGCGATTTCTGATGATGGTTATTTCAAATCGGGCCGTATTATCCCCCGAATCGGTAAACGATGCCGATCGCGGGCAAAATGGTCGCGCAAAAAATGGCGCCAGTTCGTTTACCCGCGATTACCGACTGCGCGAAATGAACCCAAATCACGAAAACGCGCACGATTTGAATCGCGCGGATTTCGATTTATTCGTCTGAATATTGCTCCAATTGCGCCCCGCTTTCCTGAACGATTTAATCGGTGCCGGATCGATGCGCCGCGACGCGCATGCAACTCGTTGATTCCGTTAGGCGTGTGCATGACGCGGCGCTGCCGGACCCGAACTGTCCCTGCGACGAATCAGGTAGAATCCGCGCTTCGCCGCAGGCGGCCAGGCGCGACGCGCATCGGGGCCGCATCGCAGGCCGCGCATCGCACCTCCCGGTTCCGTATGCGCCGCTCCGGCTCCCGCCGGTCCGCTCAACGTTCGTCTCGTTTATGTCCGCACTTCCGAATTCCGACCGACCCGGTTCGTCCGAGAACCCACCCAAGCTTCACCGCGCGCTGAAGGCGCGCCACCTGACGATGATCGCGATCGGCGGCTCGATCGGCAC
>NZ_KV786904.1:1861-2209 GCF_001806955.1 Burkholderia sp. HMSC10F09 | reverse complement strand
ATCTCGCAGGCCGGCCCCGGCGGCGCGATGATCGCCTACATGCTGATCGGGCTGATGGTGTACTTCCTGATGACGAGTCTCGGCGAAATGGCCGCGTTCATGCCGGTGTCGGGCTCGTTCGCGACGTACGGCGCGAAATACGTGGACGAAGGCTTCGGCTTCGCGCTCGGCTGGAACTACTGGTACAACTGGGCCGTGACGATCGCGGTCGAGCTGGTCGCCGCGCAGCTCGTGATGCACTACTGGTTCCCGGACGTACCGGGCGTCTGGTGGAGCGCCGCGTTCCTCGGCGTGATGTTCCTGCTGAACGCGCTGACCGTGCGCGGCTTCGGCGAGGCCGAATACTGG
>NZ_KV786904.1:0-1841 GCF_001806955.1 Burkholderia sp. HMSC10F09 | reverse complement strand
GGCCGAATACTGGTTCGCGCTGATCAAGGTCGTCACCGTGGTCGCATTCATCGGCGTCGGCCTGCTGATGATCTTCGGCATTCTGAAGGGCGCGCCGCACGGCGGCTGGAGCAACCTGACGATCGGCGACGCGCCGTTTGCGGGCGGCCTGCCGGCGATGATGGGCGTCGCGATGATCGCCGGCTTCTCGTTCCAGGGCACCGAGCTGATCGGTGTCGCGGCCGGCGAATCGGAAAACCCGCGCACGACGATTCCGCGCGCGGTGCGTCAGGTGTTCTGGCGGATCCTGCTGTTCTACGTGCTCGCGATCTTCGTGATCGGCGTGCTGATTCCGTACACCGACCCGAACCTGCTGAAGACCGATGTGACCGACATCGGCGTCAGCCCGTTCACGCTCGTGTTCCGTCACGCTGGCCTCGCATTCGCGGCGGGCGTGATGAACGCGGTGATCCTGACGGCAGTGCTGTCGGCCGGCAACTCGGGCATGTACGCGTCGACGCGCATGCTGTACAACCTCGCGACCGAAGGCCGCGCACCGAAGCTGTTCGCGAAGCTGTCGGCAGGCGGCGTGCCGCGCAATGCGCTGTACGCGACGACGGCCGTCGGCGCGCTGTGCTTCTTCACGTCGCTCTATGGCGACAAGACCGTCTACATGTGGCTGCTCAACACGTCGGGGATGACGGGCTTCATCGCATGGCTCGGCATCGCGGTCAGCCACTACCGGTTCCGCAAGGGCTACGTGAAGCAGGGCTACCGCGTCGATCAACTGCCGTACGAGTCGAAGTGGTTCCCGTTCGGCCCGCTGTTCGCGTTCGTGCTCTGCATCGTGATCGCGCTCGGTCAGGACTATCAGGCGTTTCTCGCGAACCGGATCGACTGGGCGGGCGTCGTCGCGACCTATGTCGGCATCCCGCTGTTCCTCGTCGTATGGCTCGGCTATCGGCTCGTGAAGAAAAGCCGTTTCGTCCGCTACGAAGACATGGAAATCGCGCCGTGGGTCGCCGCGAACCGCGACGGGCAGCGCGGCGCACAGGCGCAGCCGGTCTCGCAGCACGAAACCGCATAACGACGTGCGCGGCGCGCGGCGGCGGACGCCGTGCGGGACGACGAAACGGGAAGCGCCAGGCTTCCCGTTTTTTTTGCTCGGATTTTCTCTATGCAGGGTCAAAGCCGGTTATATTTCCGACCCTGCCGGGCCGGCACGGCCCGGTGTCTTCATCGTTCCGTCGGGCCGCCGCGGCCCGCGGAGCGCGCAACCCAGAGGAAGTCATGAGCGCATCACCCGCCGAGCGGAAGACCGAACCCGTTTCCATCGTGCGAATCGAAGCCGCGATCAATGCGTGGCGCACCGTGTATCCGCCGGCGCCGGACGGCGAGGACGGCTACGCCCTCGACGCCGGCAGCAACTGCCTGGCCGAGCTGTACGGCACGATGATCTGCTATCGGCTGCCCGACGTGCCGCTCGACTCGCTGAGCGACGCGCAGCGCGACGCGCTGTACGCGACCGAGGTCTAGCGCGAGCGTGCCGCGGTGCCGCGCGGTGCGTCGTCGGGCAACGAACGGGAAGCGCTGCGCTTCCCGTTTCGTTTTGGCGCGCGCGGTGCTGCGCTTGACGCGACGGGCGCCGGCAGGCCACCATCGAACGCGATTCGATCCGGCCGCCCGCGCGCGGCCGCCTCACCCGCACATCGACCGACACATGACCGATATCGTCACCGAGGAGACTTATGTCGAGACGCCGCATGGGCGTCTGTTCACAAAGCGCTGGCGTGCCGGGCGAGAAGAGGCTGGGTCGCCGCTCGCCGCAGGTGAGCCGGCAGCGCCTCAGCCGGCAGCGCCTC
>NZ_KV786903.1:19255-19654 GCF_001806955.1 Burkholderia sp. HMSC10F09 | reverse complement strand
CATCGCGGCCGACATCAAGCCGTCCGCGCGCGGCGAACTGGAAATCACCGACGTCAATTCGCGATATTTGCAGGACGGCATGCTGAACGTCGAAATCATGGGCCGCGGCTACGCATGGCTCGACACCGGCACGCACGATTCGTTGATCGAAGCGGCGACGTTCATTGCGACGCTGCAGAAGCGGCAAGGTCTCGTCGTCGCTTGCCCGGAAGAAATCGCATACCGCAAGCAGTGGATCGACGAAGAGCAACTCATGAAGCTCGCGCAGCCGCTTGCGAAGAACGGCTACGGTCAATACCTCAAGAACATTCTCACGGATCAAGTCGCATGTCCATCCAAGTAACTGCGACGGCGCTGCCGGAAGTCAAGATCATCGAGCCGAAGGTATTCGGCGATGCG
>NZ_KV786903.1:0-19235 GCF_001806955.1 Burkholderia sp. HMSC10F09 | reverse complement strand
CAAGCTCGTGCGCGTGGTCGAAGGCGAAGTGTTCGACGTAGCCGTGGACATTCGCCGCAGCTCGCCGAACTTCGGCAAGTGGGTCGGCGTGACGCTGTCGGCGGACAACCATCGGCAGCTTTGGGTGCCGCCCGGATTCGCGCACGGCTTCGTCGTGCTGTCGGAGGCGGCGCAGTTCCTGTACAAGACCACCGACTATTGGTACCCCGAGCACGAGCGCAGCATCGTGTGGAACGATCCGGACATCGGCATCGAATGGCCGATCAACTTCGAGCCGTTGCTCGCCGCGAAGGATGCGGCTGGCAAGGGGTTGGGGGAGGCCGAAGTCTATGCGTGAGGTGGGTGTGAAGACTGAACCGACGATTCTCGTGACGGGTGTGAATGGGCAGGTGGGATTTGAACTGCTGCGTTCGCTGCAAGGTCTCGGGCGGATCGTCCCCTGCGACCGTTCAATGCTGGATTTGTCGGACCTGGATCGGGTGCGCAGTGTCGTGCGGGAGCTGCAGCCATCGATCATCGTGAATCCGGCTGCTTATACCGCCGTTGACCGAGCGGAGACGGATATTGAGGCTGCTCGTCGGCTGAATGCGGACCTGCCGCGCGTCTTTGCGGAGGAAGCTGCCCGTAGCGGCGCGGTGCTGCTGCATTACTCGACCGACTACGTGTTTGATGGCACCAAACAGGGCGCCTATATCGAGACGGACGAAACCAATCCTCAGAATGTGTATGGGCTGACTAAGCTTGAGGGCGAACGCGCAATCGCGGCGGCAGGATGCGCGCACTTAATTCTGAGGACGAGTTGGGTGTACGGGCGGCGCGGCAAGAACTTTCTGCTAACGATGTTGAAGCTCGGCGCGGAACGTGATGAATTGAAAGTCGTCGCTGATCAGATCGGCGCGCCAACGTGGTCGAAGACGATCGCAATCGCTACGTCGCATATTGTCGCACGAAGCCCCGCGGCGATGGACCGGGACTGGTGGGCTCGACGCTCCGGCATCTATCATCTCACGGCAGGCGGGGCGACATCGTGGTGCGGCTTTGCCGAGGCGATTTTGGCCACGGCGATGGGTGATCGCGCGCCGCGGATTATTCCGATCCCCGCAAGCGAGTATCCGGTTCCTGCGAAGCGTCCCGCCAATTCGCGAATGTCGCACGACAAACTGACCGACATGTTCGGGCTGAAACTGCCGACGTGGGACGACGCGCTGCGACTGTGCCTGAGTGAGTAAGTTGAGCGAACGCCCCGCTCATCCAGAGCGCGCAGGCATTGTGATCGTCTTCTATCGGCCGGACCGCGATTGCGTGAGCCGGGCGAATCGGCTAGCGGACGAATGGCCGTGCGTGGTTGTCGATAATACCGAAGAGGCATCGAGTGCCGATGCGTTAGGTTTGGACCGTCGGATCATCTATCTGGCGAACGGCGCAAATCTTGGTGTCGCGACAGCGCTTAATCAGGGTATCTCGCAGCTGAAGGCTACGGGCTGCACGTGCTCGCTTCTGTTCGACCAGGATAGCGAGCCTTCCACGCAGTTATTGACCGAATTGCCTCGGACGCTCGCGGCTGAGCGAGCCCGCAACAATCGGGTTGCTGTGGTTGGACCCGCATACGAAGACGCCCGTCTTGGCGGTGTCGCTCCTTTTGTTCGTTTCGGCTGTTTAAGGCTGAAGCGCATCCAACCGATCGGCCAGCAGCCGGTTGAAGTCGATTTTCTAATTACTTCTGGTTCGTGTCTGAATCTCGCCGTCTGGTCCGACATTGGTCCGATGGACGAGTCACTGTTCATCGATTTCGTTGACCTAGAATGGTGCGTGCGCGCTCGTTCGAAAGGCTACCTGGTGCTCGGCGCGCCGGCGCTACGTCTGTCGCACGAACTCGGCGGTGAGCCAGTGCGGATTTTCGGACGGCGTTATCCGGGCCATAACCCTGTAAGACACTACTATCTGTTTCGCAACGCAGTGGCCCTCCTACGGCGCGGCTATGTGCCCTGGAGTTGGAAGTCGACGGAACTCGTCAAGATGCCGATACGACTCGCAATCTACGGGCTTTTCATGCAGCCTCGCACAGCACACTTGCGAATGTCAATTCTGGGCATCTGGCACGGGCTTACCGGCCGGTTGGGGGCGCTGTAGGGACTCCGGGGCAGCGGTTTCCGAAGATTTTGTTTTTATATTTGAAGGCTTGCATGCTGACTCTTTCACTCGCTGACCTCAAACAAAGTATCGCGTCCTGGCGGTTGTGGACGCTGCTCGGCTGGCTCGAAATCCGCCAACGCTACGCGCGTTCGCGTTTTGGGCCTTTCTGGCTCACGATCAGTATGGGCGTGATGATCACATCGTTGGGCATCGTGTATGGAACGCTTTTCGGGCAAAAGATGAACGAGTATTTGCCATTCCTCGCTTCTAGCATCGTATTGTGGGGACTCTTCTCGCAGACGATTCAGGAAGGAAGCGTCGCGTACATCAGTAGTGCCTCGTACATTAGGCAGATGGCGACGCCCAAGCTTATCTACATGCTGCAGGTTGTATGGCGGAACTTGATCATTCTCGCACACAACTTTGTGATCATTATTGCGCTGCTGGCAATTTTTGGCATAAAAAACTGGGAAGTACTGCCGCTTTTCATTCCAGGGTTGTTTGTTTACCTCGTGAATGCACTGTGGATCGCGATGATGGCCGGCTTGTTGTCGGCACGTTTCCGTGACCTTCCGCAGATCATCGGTGCATTACTTCAAGTCGCGTTTTATGTTACGCCGATTATTTTTCGGCCAAACGCATTGAATCGCTTTTCGTTTATCGTCGAGTGGAATCCTTTGGCCTATTTGATCGATGTTGTGAGAGGCCCATTGATCGGGCAAATGCCAAGCGGTTTAACGTGGGCAGTTACGATTGGAATGGCGATCATTGGATGGCCGATCGCGTTGCTTCTTACGGGTCGGTATCTAAAGCGTATCCCGTATTGGGTTTGAGGAATACACATGGCGTACATTGAATTGAAAAACGTAACGCTCGACTTGCCAATTTTCGACGTGCAGGGGCGCTCCCTCAAGAAGCAGGTGCTTCGCATGGGGCGGCGGAACCGTATTGCGGAAGGCAATGATGGCGTTATCGTCGTGCGTGCACTCGATGACGTGAGCCTCCGCTTTGAACGGGGTGACCGTATTGGCCTGATTGGCCACAATGGTGCTGGGAAATCGACATTGCTTAGAGCGATGGCTGGAATTTATCCGCCGACCGCAGGCGAATTGCATCGCGAAGGAAAAGTGGTGCCTTTGCTCGATATAAGCCTAGGTATGGATGAAAACTCCACTGGTATCCAAAACATCCGACTGCGCGGATTGTTGCTTGGGATGTCAGACGAAGAAATACGTGCGAAACAACGTGATATCACTGATTTTTGTGAGTTGGGCGACTATCTGGATTTGCCAATTCGAACGTACTCTAGTGGGATGAGAGTGCGACTAGCGTTCGCAGTGTCAACCGCAGTCGACGCCGAGATCTTGCTGTTGGATGAAGTAATGGGAGTAGGCGATGCTTCATTCATGCAAAAAGCAGAAGCCCGGTTGGCGGATCTGCACAAACGATCTGAAATTGTGGTACTTGCAATGCATTCTAATTCGGAAATCCGTAAAGTATGTAACAAGGCCCTTTGGATGGAGCGTGGTCGTGTACGAGCGTTCGGTCCCGTCGAGGATATTGTATCAGCATATGAGCGTGAGACGCAGGGCCGGAATTGATTCCATACTTGAGATGATGAGGTGAACGCGCTGCGGTCGAATTTCCGAAATAAAGGTTTGCTAGATGAATTGATTGAAAAAGTAGTGTCTAAGTAAACTGGCAATTTAATGGAATTTGTTGTTTAATAAGTGTGGTGTGCAGTTTATTGCATCAAGTTTTTTGCGCTTGGGGTGTAATAATTTGGTGCAAGTTCGCCAAAATGTTATCTGACATATATATCACACTAAGGATTGGTGAGAGGTTTTCGTGCAGTCTTTCGACAAAATCTTGTCAGTATTTTCTAAGAATCACGTCATACATAGGCGTACCATTGAGCGCATTGCCGTTAATGGGCGACCATACGTAATTTTCATTATCGCAAGATCGGGAAGTACATGGCTAACCGACATGGCGGCCAAGAGTGGACGACTCGGAGTGCCGCAAGAGTGGTTTAATGAAGATTGGATACAAACGGACGAGCTAGCGCTCGGCTGCAGGCCCCCTAAGGCGCTTGAGGTTACTGACGTAGACGAATATATTCTCAGGACGGTCGAATTGACGGCATCCGATGGCGGGTGCTTTGGCGTTCAACTCTCACCATCGCAGACAAGCAACGTCTGCCGAATGCTTGAAGACGTTGCACATGCATGCGAGGTATTTTCGCATTTTTATCTGCGCCGCAAGAACATCGTTCGTCAAGCTATCTCACTGTATCGGAGCGTTCGTTCCGGAGTGTTTCATAGCTATCAGACTGATAAAGAGGCTAGGAAGCGGTTTGGAGAAATTCAATATGATGAGGGGAGCATAAAAAACTGGTGTCAACACTTGGTGGAGGGTGAAATATATTTCGAGCGTGTCTTTTCGGAGAACCATATACAGCCGGAGCGCTTTTTTTACGAGGACCTGGTTTCTGACCCTCTATCTCAATTGCGAAGAATCGAACAAAAAATAAATCCGTGCGGTGATTCCATTCGGTCCGTGGAGTTTGAGTTGACGCCGTTGGCAGACGCTAAGACTGAGCAATGGGAGACGCTATTTCGCGAGAAAAATCCAGAGTTCCTGGCGGCGTTGGAGGAAACGAGACCTGTGATTTAACTGCTTTGATGCATCTTATTTTGGGGGTGGGAGATGGCTGAAATTGGCGAGATTGAGACGAGATATGGTCGATTACAGGTACCGAACGCCAAGAGTGACGTGGTCGGCCGTCATCTTAGCCGGTTTGGTGAGTGGGCCTGGCTGGAGTCGCTGTTCGTTTCGGGTTTTATTCCAGCCGTAGGGGCGCGTGTTTTGGACGGTGGGGCGTTCCTTGGCACATTTGGGCTGGGCCTGTCACATATTCGAGAGTTGGGCTATGTTCATTTCGTCGAGGCCAATTCTGACATTGTCCCCCTATTAGTGCGCAATGTTGACCTGAACTGCAGGGCAAACTGGAATGTGGAAAACGTGTTGCTCGCACCTCAAGGCGTTGCGGTCGGATCGTCTCACGCGGAAAGAGATAATATCGGCTCGACTTCGTTTGTTTTAGTGGAAAACGAGAGTCAGCCTCAACATGAAATAAAAACGCAAACGATTCGCGAAATAGAAGAGCGCGTTGGAAAATTCGATCTCGTGAAGTTGGATCTCGAAGGCGCTGAATTTAAATTGCTTGATGCCGATCGAGATTACTTGATTTCGCGAGACGTGATACTGTGGGTCGAGTGTAACGAGACGCCCCAATCTTTCGCGATCGCCGAGCTTTTTCTATCGATGGGGCGAAAGGTATATTATTTTGCATTTCCTGCGTATAACCCCGATAATGTAAACAAATCTGCCGAGCCAATATTCCCGTGGGCGTATGAGGCGGGTCTTCTTGCGGTGAAAAGTAAAATTTCTGAATTGGGAAAAGAGTTAACCGAGTATGGTTGCATATTGCGGGAGATCTCGAGTAATTCGGATTTGAAGGCGGCCTTATGGCGCACGCCGAGATGGGGGTTGGAGGAGTGGCTTAATCTATCGCTACCCGAAGTGGTGGCGTTAGCGGCACATAGGCTTCACGGTGACGATATTAATAAATTTCCTGAGAGTGATCCAAAATTGAGACCTCTGATTGATGAGCAACTGCGCGATGCACGGAACGAGTTGACCGAAGCTACGGGGCGGCTGAAGACGATGACACAAAAATTAAATGATATAACCGAACGCTATTCGAAAGTTCGAGAAGAAAAGCGGACATGTCAGCATATGCTCGAACTCGCGAATCAGAGAATTTCAGATTTGGAGAAAAATATCGCGCAGTCGAACGCACAAGCTTTGGATCGTTTGGCTCGACTAGGGGAGGTGAAAAGGCTTTCGGAGGAACGGACTCAGTCGCTCGAGCAAGAGTGCGCTCTGTTGCGATCTCAGATCGATGCGCTTCGAGCTATCGAATCGAGCGCTTATTGGCGCGCTGGCGCGCCGATACGACGAATGGCTATGCGATATCCGGCCATTAAATCTGTACTTGTTATTGGGTTGCGCGCGCTCGCAAAAATTACGCGGCCGTTCCGCTGAAAGAAGCACATTAATAAGTCGACGAGGAGCCTTAAATTGAGCCAAGATAGACCCGACCCCTATTCATACGAGATAGTAGCGCAGGAATTCGATCGTAAGTATTACCTTGCGTGCAACCCGGACGTCGAAGCCGCCGGCGTGGACGCGTTGGATCATTTTATGGTGCATGGATGGCGTGAGAGGCGCAATCCGTCGCGAGATTTCGATGTCAGATATTATCTGGCATCTAATCCGGACGTTGATGCTGCAGGTATTAATCCTTTCTTGCATTATCTTCAAAGCGGTCGATTGGAAGGGCGGTTGCCGCGACGACCTCTTGATATTTGGCGTCGCCAGATTGAGTCTTCAAATCCAATTTATGACCGCCAAAAAGATTGGTTGGGTGCGGCCGACGTAACGCCAGCACTGTCGCGTCTGGAGTTGGCAGAACGTCTGCGAGAACGTAATCGTGGTGTCGCATTGGCTATTTCGGTGAGTCACGATGATTATGTGGAAAGTTTTGGTGGAATCCAAAATATCATAAGCGACGAACAGAAGTTATTTTGTGAAAACGGTTGGAACTATTTGCATATTTGTCCAGCTGCACCCTTGCCAACATTGGGTGACGCGGCGCATGTTGATAGTTTTCGACTAAAACTGCGTATTGACGGTGATGCGTTGGGCGTTACCACGGTGGAAACTTTAACTGCGGTCTTCCAGGAGTGGTTACCAAATGGATCGCGGACCGAGTTGCTAATTCATCATTTATTGGGGCATTCTCCTGAGGCGGTGGCAAAAATTGCCCGTGCGTTTTCTGTTACGCGACCGAAAATGTGGTTGCACGACTTCTTCACTCTTTGTCCCAGTTACGCGCTTATGCGGAACGATGTCGCGTTTTGTGGAGCTCCACAACCCGGCTCGGGCGCGTGTCGGGTTTGCACATATGGCTCAGAGCGCGCGGGGCATTTGGAACGGATTTGGAAATTCTTCGAGGAGTTGGTACCAGATATTGCAGCTCCGTCAAGTGTCGCACTGCGGTTTTGGCTCGAACACTCCTCATATCCGGTGAATTCGCATCGAGTGATTGCTCCGGCGAACCTGTATCTCGCTTGCAGCAGCAACGACGAATCCGTGTCTGCAACTCGAGCCTTAACTATTGCTCACATTGGTGCCAGGTCATTTCTTAAAGGCTGGAGCGTGTTTGAGGAGTTGGCGCTGCGTTTTCGAAAGGATCCGCGCTACCGTTTTCTGCAACTCGGGGCGCAGGATGGTCCTCCCTTAATCGGTTGTATTAGGAACGTTCCCGTGAAGGTCAGTGCTGAAGAGCGTTCGGCGATGATCGAAGCCGTCGCAGAGCAAAACATTGACGTAGTGGTAAGTTGGTCACTATGGCCCGAGACGTTTTGCTTTGCCGTTCATGAGGCTTTAGCGGGCGGTGCGTTCGTCGTGGCGCGCAAAGACGCCGGTAATGTCTGGCCGGCGGTTTCGTCGTCGGCGCCACAACGTGGCGTGGCCGTCGATGATATGAGCGCCCTATTTGAATTGTTCGAGGGGGGCGAGCTAATGCGTTTGGTCAACAACAGTTCTCGATTGCGCGGCGCAGTGCTAAATGGCGAACATAGCTATGGATGGATCGCTTCGCAGCATCGAACCGAGGATGAGAAAATCGACGCTGAGGTGATTAATGGCTAATGTGCATTGCTTTACAAGTGCTTCTTATTCGTATCTTGACCGTGTGCGCGTCTTGGGAGAAACGCTCAAACAGTTTCATCCTGATTGGAAGTTTTGGCTTTGTCTGTCAGATACAGAGCCGGAAGGTTTTCGGCTCGATCTCAAAAATGAATCTATAGATGGAGTGGTTCACGTTTCAGAGTTGGGTATACCGGATCTGAAAGGATGGATGTTCGAACATGATGTTATCGAGCTGTGTACGGCAGTGAAGGGGCCGATGCTGTGCAAACTGCTCGAGCAGGGTGCTGACAAAGTCGTATATCTCGATCCGGATATCGCGCTCTTCTCGGAACTTGATTATGTTGTTGAGTTATTGGACTCTTACGATTCGATATTGACGCCGCACCAGGTGAAGCCGGACACGGAGAGGCGGGCGATCGTTGATAATGAAATTGGTTCGTTGAAGTACGGAATATATAATCTGGGATTTTGCGCTGTTGCCAATACAGATGAAGGGCGGCGCTTCGCCCGTTGGTGGCGCGATAGGTTGCTCGATTTCTGCTTCGATGATGTGCCTAATGGGCTCTTTACCGACCAACGATGGTGCGATCACGCGCCTGTATTTTTTCCGACACTCCACATATTACGGGATCCGGGTTATAACGTTGCGAGCTGGAATCAGAGTCAGAGGCCATTAGAGATTCATTCGAATGGAGAAATAACTGCTGACGGTGTTCCGCTAAAATTTTTTCATTTTACAAAGATAACATGGGTTGGCGAATTGATGCTTGAGCGATACGCTGGGGCGAGTTTTGCTGTCTTTGAACTCATTAAATGGTACAAGTGGCGTCTGGCGTCACATGCGGTTCAAGGGGTGCCAAAGGGATGGTGGGGCTACTCAACGTATTCAGATGGCAGTGAGATTCCTCGGGCCCATAGAGTGCTGTATCGAAGCCGGCCGGATTTGAAAGCGAGATTCCGAGATCCGTTCGAGATTGGGGGGGACTCGTTTAAGAATTACGTCATTGAGCAGGCTCTCTAAGTTCCGCTCGTATAGGGTGACCCCGGGTCTCCGGGTGTGCACCATGTCCAGTATATTTTTCATCATGACAATGCACCTGCTGGGCGGTATGGTCGCTATTGTCTATTCGACCGGGAATGGTGTGTACAACGTTGTTCCATCGTGAAGTCGATGGGGCGATTGGGTCAAAAAATGTCGGAGAAGTGGGCGGTAATCCGTGAGAAGGGTTCAAGATGAACGTACATGAGCAAGTGAACATTAGGCGCTCGCAGGCAGATCGCTGGGTGGAAGTGGAGCCGGAGAGTCAGTACGAGAGAAGGACGCCAAATCTATTCAATTTTTTTGGCTATTCCGATGATGTTCGGCGATATATTTTGAACGAAATATGCCGCCGATACGTCATAGTCCCTCCTCAGGATGTTTATTTTCATAATGAGGCTTATGCTTCAGATTATACTGTATTGTTCAATCGAGAAAGGCAGGTTCTGCAGGGATCGGTTGTTGATCATATTTCGATCCCAACATTCGAGGAGTTGTCGAACGTGCCGGGATACAATATCGAGCATATAACCGGTCGGGCGGCCTACATATGGAAATCCGGAAAGAACAATTACGGCCACGTTCTTGTTGAAATGCTGTCAAAGTGCGAAAGTCTGCTAAAGGCCGGTTTGACTCCAATGCGGCTTATTGTGCCTAGTCTGGCAGAAAATTTGCGTATTCATTTCGAGAAAATGCTGCATGCCGCATATGGCGATGCGTTCTCGCTGATTTATATGACCACGCCGCTTGCTAAGGTTGATGAGTTGGTGGTCCCGGGTCCGGTAACGCGGCACAATTCACAAAAGTCTCATGCAGTATCGACGCTCGCGGCAAGATTGAGGAAGGCTGCCGGTGTGCGTCGCGGGTTTGAAAAAATTTACGTATCGCGATCGGGTCATCCCAACCGTCGTATGGAAAACGAGCACGTCATTGAGGACATTGCTCAATCCTACGGTTTTAAGATTGTTCGCCCCGAGACGATGAGTGTGTTGGATCAGGTTGCGACATTCTCGGGTGCGCAACACGTGATGGGTCCATTGGGCGCTGGTCTAACAAATTCAGTGTTTTCGCCGGAAGGGGCGCAGGTCACCGTAATTGATCCTGGTTTGTACGATTTCTTTTTTTATGATCTTGCTAGTCTGCGCGGGCAGCAGTTTAACTGGATTTTCACTCAGCCTATTGAAATAAATGATGGTTCGAGATTGCATAGTAATTATGTGGTCGATGCAGCGCTGATAAAGCAAGTGTTGGATGTGGTCGACGTGAATTGACAGTTGCTTATATGAGCCGTCTTTCCTTGTGATACTCACAATGCTGGAAATCTTGGGTGATTTCCGTGGACGGCTGTACGGACAGATTAACTCGGACCGGACGCTGATTCAGCCAGTTGATCGAGGGTCAATTGAAATAGGGTAGCGGCTGGGAGACATTCAGTGTCCGAACGAACCCGTCGGCACCGCAGCGTGCCGACTTTCTCGAAAGCGCGAGCTACGCGCTGCTAATTTGCGTGCTGAATGCCGGACAACCAGCGCAATCGGATCGATACGCGCTGGCGAAAGCTTTCGCATCGGGGGGGCAACCCCGAAGGCTTTCAATGATCGATCGCCGTCCGAGGGGCCGATGTCGGTGCCGTGAAGCTAGCCCGCGAGCAGCGAACCGATCCCCGAGTGCCGTCTGACCTGCTACCGTGCGCGTGAAGGCATGAGCGACGCTCGATCAGGGTTGATGGGCTTGTAAGATCGGAACCAATTGTTCAATGCCGGCTGATCTGAACAGGTTCGGGATGTAAGCATTATCCGCGACTTATAGTTTGCTCGACGCAACTTAGTATCGTCTCAGCTCGGTTTCGGTACGTATGATCGCGGCGGGTTCGGCGCTGCGCTGCTACGGCGATTTCCATTGCCCGTTTTTCGTCGTCTCGCAACATCTCGATGTGGCGGCGTAATTCGCCGGGCGAGTCGAACAGCAGAATCTCTCCATCGCGTTCGCTGTAGTACTCGCTAATTTCAAGCCCTTCGACGAACATGCACTGCACTGTGCCAGCGGCTGCCGCTTCGAACGTACGCGGTCCTGGAGTCGAAGCGTCAAGTTTAAAGCGCTCGTTGCCGAGATCGAGGCGGCGGCCGATATTCAATGTGACCAATGACGTGGAGTAAAGGTCGGGGAGGTCAGCGTTGGCTACGCGGCGATTGGTTGCAAAGGAGAGGTCGGCTGGCCATTCTGCGCCCATTACTTCGACATTGATTCCTTGAAGAGCGCTCGCGCAGTCACGCAGCAACTGAACGCGATTCGGGAAGCCGACGCCACAGAAAAATACGTCGCGAGATTTCCTCGGTGCCGGTTCGCGGAAGTGGGCGTCGGGATCCGCAGCCAATGGGAGGTGGTGTACGTTCGGGTGAGCGTAGTGCGTTGCACTCCATCTGTCGTTCGAAAAGATGATATCGGCCAGCGGTATGATCTTTTGCGAATAGTCGAACTCGTAAGGATCGTCATGGAGCCAGAACGCTACGCAGGATCCAATGTCGAGCGCTGCCTGCTTCACTTCGAGGTAGTAACTGACCGACGGCATGCACGACCCAAATATGACGATCAGTTCAGGAGCTTCGGTTCGCACGATCGTGGCTGCGCTTTCCAAGGAGCAGGAGCGAACAGTGCATACGCCGGACAACTCTCGAAATCCGTTCGCGACGTAGCCACGCAGGGTGGCATTATTATTAATCGCATCGGGCGATGCGCCGGAGATGAGTACGTTCATTGCTTGAATTACCGTCGGGTTCTGATGCGGTTGGCTAGAATCCGCAGAGTGGGTCGAAGGCCATTCATCTTGTAAAAGCGCCGCAATCGCTTAACCTGAGCCATATAAGTTCGCCCGAGAATCGGCTGTTGCACGGTGCCGAGTTGCCAAGTGGGTGATTCGATAACGACACCGAGTTCCTGAATAGGCGTGTGCATCAATGGTACGTCAGTCCTCAGCGCCCGGGGTGGTGTCGACAGTAGCGATGAATACTCACCGCAGAGCAGTTCGACATGTTTTGACAGTTGCGAGTACGCTCGCTCTGTTACTCCCTTGCGCAACGTTTTCAGGACATCCGGGGAGTCGGCTAATGCACGGACGGCGTCGATGAGTGAACCCTCGCTGTTTGGCTGAATCTTGATGCCGTTGACCATATGGGCGACACGTTCGCCCAACGCCCCAATGTCCGTCACGATTGGCACCAACCCGAGTTGCCATGCTTCAGAAAGTGTCAGGCAATACGTCTCCGGCCAGATCGACAGATGAAGCGAAACCTGACATTCGAGCAACGCTTTCGGTAATGCATCGTGCATGTAGGGGCCATGAACGATGACGTTTGGGTGCTTGTCCCGATTGGCGAGCCATTCATATTGGGGGTCCACCCTTCCAAAAACGTGAAATTCGACCGGCGTGGATCTGAGCTGCGTGAGCGCACGTCCCAGGACGTCGCCACCTTTTTGGAAGGTTACGTTGCCGAGCAAAGCAATCTTCAGCGGTTGGAGTGTTTGATGCTGCCTGCGTACATGCCCGTCCGGGATTGGTACAGGCAGGACGCGTACACAAGGGTGTTGACGTGCGGCGGGATAAATGCGCTCGAAGGTATGGCGGCT
This sequence comes from Burkholderia sp. HMSC10F09, assembly GCF_001806955.1. Classification (NCBI taxonomy): domain Bacteria; kingdom Pseudomonadati; phylum Pseudomonadota; class Betaproteobacteria; order Burkholderiales; family Burkholderiaceae; genus Burkholderia; species Burkholderia sp. HMSC10F09. Next base: position 6,658 of record NZ_KV786903.1, on the reverse strand, counting down.
ATAGTTCGTGTTGAACACGATCATATCCAGATGCCGTAGCACGTCGTTCCAGAAACCTCGCCGCGTCGCCTGAGATCCGCTGACGATATGATGCTTCTCCCACAGGCACACGTCGCATTGCGAGAGCGACACGTTAGGTGCGCCGCAAAACTCACTCTTATAAGACAGCAGATTAAATTCGTGGCAGACGCCAAAGTAGTCGTGAGCCGTGAATGCGGTGGGGATTCCTAGGTGTTTCGCGACGTGAACCAACGATGGCACATGGCCGATGAAGTGATGGAAATGAACGAGGTCGACAGCGTGGTCCCGGAGTACCTGGCGGAATGCACGCTCGCGATCGTCGCAAGTCAGAAGGGCGGGCGAATAACTTTGCGTAAACTCGTGCCGCGTAAGCTCCTCGTAGTCGCTCGATAGTACGTAAGCAGAATTTTTTCGCCCGGTCAGGTCGGGGGCGTAGAACAAAATCTTCCACTCTCTGCCGAGCGCTTGCTTAAGTCGGTCCAGATAGACCTCCACGCCACCGAAGTTACCACGGCTCGGAATGTTATGCGTGACAAAAAGCAGCGTACGCATCGCTTTACTCGTCGACGAGGTGCGCTTGGCTAGGGTGACGGCGCGGCTCAGCATCTTATCGATGCGAGCGTCGTACGTATGCTCTCGAAGCGCGCGCTTGCGTGCAGCTTCGGCGATTGCGTTCCGATAAGGCCGATCGCCAATGAGACGAGCTGCTTTCTCTAGGAAATCGCGTTCGGAAGAAAAGAGAATCACTTCCTCGCCGGGTTGAAACGATTGGTCGACTTCGGCGAGCGATTCATGAATCATCTGGGCGCCACCGGCAAGTGCAGCTTCAAACAACCGCGGCGGCGGCGTTTCAGCGAGCTTTCTCCCGCCCGATGCAGAGAATACTCGTGGCAGCATGAGAGTGATTGCGCTACGGTTTACAAACCTCGCAAAATCAACCGGCGAAGTACGCCACGACAGAGCGCTTTCTGGCAGATCGACGCCGTGCGGAGGCAAGAAGCGGTTACTGGGCAACGCAATTTTGTACTTCCACTCTGGGGGGAAGTCCTTTAGCACCGACCGGAGGAAGGCGCTGCGATTCGGCCACGCAGTTCCGGCAAAGAAGAGCTCGTACCTGAGCGGCTCATCCTGAGGGCACACGGGAAGCGAATGGAATTCCGCCGAGCCGGCGAGCGGTAGATGGTTGCCCTTGGCTCCATACGCTGCAACGCTTGACGAATCGTTCGTGAATACAAGATCAAAGAGCTTTGCGTTCCGAGTGTTAATGTCGATCTCATACGGGTCTTCGGTTACCCATAGAAGGGAGCGCCCACAGACTCGGGCAAGTTGCTCACATAGGGTTGTATTTAGTTCTTCGCCGTCGAACGCAATGAATAAGTCGCAACGGTTCGCAACGGCAATCGACATCGCGTCGATGGGATCCGCTTTCGCGACGAACTCCACCTGAGGATGCCGTTTTAGTGCGCTGGCCACAGCAAGGCAAATGTAATGATTTGGGTTGCGATATTTCGTATCAAGCAAGAGGATGCGGAACTTGGCCGGACTCATTCGGTACTCTCGGGCGGTAGCGTCGAGTTAACGCTGTATACTTCCGTGGGGCGGGATCGTCCGACGTACGGCGCACGCCGGGGAAGGTCGGTATTTTACCTTACGCCTTCTGTCGCGCCGCGGGCACATCGAACGGTTGGCCAGTGCCTTGTGGCTCGGGAAGCGTCCGTCTCAAGTATGTTTCGAAGAGGTGAGCCGTGTTTTTTGTCAAGTGTCACGATGGTGACTGCAATGCAATTTCCCCTCGCTCGACGGCTTGATGGGCGGCGAAATCTATCCACAAAGCGGTTTGGTTCACGCGACAGACGGTGCTTCTGTCGTGCTGTCGGTGTCGGTCGTTGTTTATCGACCGGCTACCGATCAGCTGATGCGAACCCTCACCAGCCTCGTCGCGGCTTGCGACAGGCTGCGGGAACGGGCACACCCTGGTTTCGTTACGGTCTGCGTCGTCGATAACGGTGATTTTTCATCTACCGACGATGTGGCAGACCTGTTGCGAATGCATGGAATTTCGTGGCATCTGGTGTCGGGGCAAGGCAACGTCGGCTTCGGTCGAGGACATAATCTGTCGCTGCGTCGCACGTATGCCCGCTATCACCTGATTCTCAATCCGGACATCGACCTCGATGACGAGGCGCTGGTTCGCGCGATCGACTTCATGGACGCGCATCCGGATGTCGGATTGCTAACGCCATGGATTGGCGACCAATTTGGGAAGCAGCAATTTTTGTGTCGTCGCTTTCCCGCGCTACTGGACCTTTTAGTGCGCGGTTTCATGCCCGCCAGCTTGCGAGCTCATTTCGGCAACCGTCTCGCCCACTACGAAATGCGCGACGTGATCAACGACCACGACATCGTCTGGGATCCCCCCATCGTCAGTGGCTGCTTCATGCTCTTCCGCACCGAAGTCCTGAAGAAGCTGGGCGGCTTCGATCCGCGCTACTTCCTGTACTTCGAAGACTACGACCTCAGCCTGCGCACGCACGACGTCGCACGGGTCGCCTACGTCCCGTCAGTGCGCGTGATTCACCACGGCGGCGGCGCCTCCCGCAAGGGCTTTGCACACATCCGCATGTTCGCCGCGTCCGCGTTCAAGTTCTACAACCGTTTCGGCTGGAGGTTGTGGTGACCCATCTCGTCGTCACGGGCGCAAACGGCTTCGTCGGCCGCGCGGTCTGCCGTCGTGCGCTGGAGGCCGGGCACACGGTGACCGCGCTGGTGAGAGGTCCGGGCGGAACCGTCGATGGCGTACGTGAATGGGTGCACCCCGCTGCGGATTTCGACGGCCTTGACGACGAATGGCCGACGACCCTAGCGGCCGACTGCGTAGTTCACCTCGCCGCGCGCGTGCACGTGATGCGCGACGAGTCCCCGGATCCCGACGCCGCGTTCGAGGCGACCAACGTCGCCGGTACATTGCGCCTCGCCAAAGCCGCGCGCCAGCATGGCGTACGGCGCATCGTCTACGCGAGCAGCATCAAGGCGGTGGGCGAGGGCGATGGCGGCACGCCGCTTTCGGAAGCTGCGAACCCCGAGCCTCAGGACGCCTACGGCCGCTCAAAACTGCGCGCCGAGCGGCAGCTTGCTCAGTTCGGTGCTGCCAATGGTCTCGATGTCGTGGTCGTGCGTCCGCCGCTCGTCTACGGTCCGGGCGTTCGCGCCAACTTCCTGCGCATGATGGATGCGGTCGCGCGCGGGATGCCGCTACCGCTCGGTTCCATTGCTGCACGCCGCAGCATCGTCTATGTCGACAACCTCGCCGACGCACTGCTGCATTGCGCGGTGGATCCGCGTGCCGCAGGCGAATGTTTCCACGTTGCCGACGACGATGCGCCGTCGGTCACTGATCTGTTACGACTGGTCGGCGACGCACTCGGGAAGCCAGCCCGCCTGATTCGGGTTCCGTCCGCCGTGCTGCAGGCGCTCGGTACGCTGACCGGCCGCCGAGCGGCGGTCGACCGCCTCACCGGTAGCCTTCAGCTCGATACGGGCCGGATCAAGCGCGTCCTCGGCTGGCACCCGCCTTACACGACGCGCCAGGGCCTCGAAGCCACCGCCGCATGGTATCGTTCGCGCGATACACGACAATAGCCGACATGCATCTCCCGATACCCACTTGGCTTGCCGCGACAGCGGTGGCCTTGGTTGCTGCCGTTGCGTCGACGGCGATCTTGCGCGTTCTGCTCGCGACCGGCCTCGCATGGCGACTCGCAACCGATATTCCGAACGATCGTTCGCTTCACACGCTGCCGACGCCACGTGTAGGCGGGTGGGGCATTGTCCCAGTTTGCCTCGTCGTGCTCGTGGCATGTGCGTCGCGCTTATGGTTGATTGCCGTCGGCGTAGCGGCGCTCGCCGCGATATCCCAAATCGACGACCGCCGTGGACTTCCCGCTCGCGTGCGGTTCTCGGCACACCTCGCGGCAGTGGTGGCATTGATTGCCGTTTATCCCGCTGCGGCGCCCTGGTGGCTGTTGGCCGGCGTGGGCTTCGTGATGGTCTGGCTGACGAACCTGTACAACTTCATGGATGGCGCCGACGGTCTCGCGGGCGGGATGGCGTTGTTCGGCTTCGGTGCATATGCGATCGCGGCGTTGAGCGGTGCGAATCCATCGCAAGATCTCGCAGTCGCAGGCGCTGCGGTAGCCGGCGCCGCGCTCGGCTTTCTTCTGCTGAATTTCCACCCGGCGCGGCTGTTCCTGGGCGATGCCGGCTCGATTCCGCTGGGCTTCCTTGCCGGTGCGCTGGGCTACTGGGGGTGGCGTACCGCCGTCTGGCCGATCTGGTTTCCGGCACTCGTGTTCGCCCCCTTTATTGCGGACGCGTCTGTAACACTTTTGAGACGAATGTTACGCGGAGAACAGTTCTGGCAAGCACACCGAGAGCATTATTATCAAAGGATGGTTCGGTCGGGCATCGGCCACGGCCGCACCGCTCTTTATTGGTACCTCATCATGCTCACAGGCATAATCGTCGCCTTGTGGGCAAAGGGCCGCCCGGAGCCGCAGCAATGGCTGTGGTTCTTCGCTTGGTACGGCGTCCTGGCATGTATCGGAGTGGTGATCGACATGCGTTGGCGCCGGCTTCAGACGGCCGCCAAAAACAATTCGTGAGGTTTCCCGCCGATGTTGCGATCCAAAGCATCATGGCTGTCGCTGAGTGCTTTCTTTTTCGACCTGACGGCGGTTGTCGCCGCGTGGCTGTGCGCTTATCTGATCCGCTTTAATGGCAGCATCCCGCCTGATTTCCTGCGCGGTGCGCTGACCGCATTGGGATGGGCCTTGCCCGTCTACGCCCTGATGTTCCACATCTTCGGCCTCTACCGGGGCCTGTGGGTGTTCGCGAGCCTGCCCGACCTGATGCGCATCTCGAAGGCAGTCATCGGCGGCGCCGTGATCGTGATGATCGGCGCCGTGATGTTCCAACCGACGCCGATCATCCCGCGCTCGGTGCTGCTCGTTTCGCCACTGATGCTGTTCCTCGCGATGGGCGGCGCACGCGCGCTCTATCGCGCGACGAAGGAGTTCTACCTGTACGGCGGCCTCGTCGGCCAGGGCAAGCCCGTGCTCGTGCTCGGCGCCGGCACGGCGGGAGCGAATCTCGCGCGCGAGCTGTCCCGTTCCGGCGAATGGCGGCTCGTCGGCCTGCTCGACGACGACGTGACGAAGCAGGGCCGCGAAATCTACGGCTACAAGGTGCTCGGCTCGTTCAACGACCTGAAGCACTGGACCGAAGCGATGAAGGTCGAATACGCGATCATCGCGATTCCGTCGGCGTCCGTCGAAACGCAGCGACGCGTGGCGACGCTGTGCGTGCGCGCGGGCGTGAAGGCGATGGTGCTGCCGTCGCTGACTGCGCTGATGCCGGGGCAGGGTTTCCTGTCCCAGGTGCGCAATATCGATCTCGAAGACCTGCTGGGTCGCGAAGCAGTAACGATCGACACGCCGCACGTCGAAGCGCTGCTGCGCGGCCGCGTCGTGATGGTCACTGGCGCCGGCGGTTCGATCGGCTCCGAGCTGTGCCGGCAGATCCTCCGCTTCGCACCGGCGCAACTGGTCGCGTTCGATCTGTCCGAATACGCGATGTACCGCCTCGTCGAGGAATTGCGCGAGCGCTTCCCCGATCAGCCGGTCGTGCCGATCATCGGCGACGCGAAGGATTCGCTGCTGCTCGACCAGGTGATGTCGCGCTATGCGCCACACATCGTGTTCCATGCGGCCGCATACAAGCACGTGCCGCTGATGGAGGAGCACAACGCATGGCAGGCGCTGCGCAACAACGTGCTCGGCACGTATCGCGTGGCGCGCGGCGATCCGCCACGACGTCCGCCACTTCGTGCTGATCTCGACCGACAAGGCGGTCAATCCGACCAACGTGATGGGTGCAAGCAAGCGCCTCGCCGAAATGGCGTGTCAGGCGCTGCAGCAGACGAGCGGCCGCACGCAGTTCGAGACCGTGCGTTTCGGCAACGTGCTCGGCAGCGCCGGCAGCGTGATTCCGAAGTTCCAGCAGCAGATCGCGAAGGGCGGCCCGGTGACGGTCACGCACCCGGAAATCACGCGATTCTTCATGACGATCCCCGAGGCGTCGCAGCTCGTGCTGCAGGCGTCGAGCATGGGGCGCGGCGGCGAGATCTTCATTCTCGACATGGGCGAACCGGTCAAGATTGTCGATCTCGCGCGCGACCTGATTCGTCTCTACGGATTTTCCGAGGAGCAGATTCGCATCGAATTCACCGGCTTGCGTCCGGGCGAAAAACTCTACGAGGAACTGCTTGCGGACGACGAGACGACGACGCGCACGCCGCACCCGAAGCTGCGGATCGCACGCGCCCGCGAAGTGCCCGGCAACCTGCTCGACGAACTCCTGCCTTGGCTGATGCAGCATCGTGTGCTGACCGACGACGAGGTCCGGCGCGATCTGCGACGCTGGGTGCCGGAATATCAGACGGCCGTTGCGCCGGCATTGCAAAGCGTGCCGACGACGACGGTTCGCACGGCATCGAGCGCGTGACGGCAGCCGGTCGATCTCGAACATCCAATAAGAAAAGCGCCCCGTGGGGCGTAATGCCGTTCAGTTAAGGTTCTTT
>NZ_KV786902.1:0-2649 GCF_001806955.1 Burkholderia sp. HMSC10F09 | reverse complement strand
CGACGCGCGCGGCCGTCCGTTCGACGATGCCGGCCGCGAGCCCGCGCCAGCCCGCATGGGCGGCGCCCACCGCGCGGCCGTGCGCGTCGCACAGCAACACGGGCAGGCAGTCGGCCACCATCACGACGCACACGGCGCCCGCGCGATCGGTGACGCTCGCGTCGGCCTGCACCGGCGTCGCGCCGTCGCCGGCCGACGCGATCACTTCGTCCGCGCGCACGATCTGCGCGCCGTGCACCTGCTCGAGCCACGCGGCGCGCGGCTGCCCGGTCAGCGCGAGCAGTCGCGCGCGGTTCTGCGCGACATGCGCGGGATCGTCGCCGGTATGCAAGCCGAGATTCATGCCGCCCGGCAGCGCGGCACCGTCCTGCCAGCGGCCGTACGGCCCTTCGCTGACGCCGCCGTCGCGCGTCGTGATCAACGCGCGCACGCGCGGCGACACCTGCCAGTCCGGCAGCACGCAGTCCCGCCAGCTCAGCGGCGTGGGGTTCGTCATCGGCTTTACTCCCTCTCGTCGTCCGGATACGACGCTTCGTCGTGGTAATCGCCGCCGAAATCGTCGTCGATGCCGTCGTCGTCGAATTCCTCGTCGTTCTGCCCGAAACCGAGCGCCTCGACGAGCGCGGTCATGTCGTCGGGCAGCGTACAGCGCCACTGCATCGCACTGCCCGTGACCGGATGCACGAGCCCGAGCCGCCACGCGTGCAGCGCCTGCCGCGCGAAGCCGCCCGGCAGCGGCGCGACCGAGCGCTTGCCGCGCGCACGTCCGTACACCGGATCGCCGAGCAGCGGATGCCCGACATGCGAACAATGCACGCGGATCTGGTGCGTGCGGCCCGTTTCGAGATCGCACTGGATCGCCGACACCGGCTGACGTTGCCACAGGCATGTGTCAACCGTGCGGAAATGCGTGCGCGCCGGCTTGCCCGACGCGCCGGTGACGACGGCCATGCGCGTGCGTTCGCGCGGATCGCGCCCGATCGGCGCGTCGATCGTCCCTTCGTCGGGCATCGCGCCCCACACGAGCGCGAAATAGCGGCGCTTGACCGTGCGCGCCTGCAGCTGGCGCACGAGATCGGTCTGCGCGGCCAGCGTGCGCGCGACCACCATCAGGCCGGACGTCTCCTTGTCGAGCCGATGCACGATGCCCGCGCGCGGCAGGCCGGCCGCGGCGTCGCCGTAGCGATGCAGCAGCCCGTTCAGGATCGTGCCGCTCCAGTTGCCGGCCGCGGGATGCACCACGAGCCCGGCCGGCTTGTTGATGACGACGAGCGCGTCGTCTTCGTAGACGATGTCGAGCGGCACCGGCTCGGGTGTGAACGCAAGCTGTTCGGGCAGCAGATCGGGCACGAGCTCGATCGTCGCGCCGAGCGGCACCGGCTGGCGGATCTTCGCCGGCGCGCCGTCGACGCGCACACGCTGCGCATCGATCCAGCTCTGCAGCCGGCTGCGCGAGAATTCGGGAAACAACTGGGCAAGCGCCTTGTCGAGACGCTCGCCCGCGAGCGACGCGGGCACTTCGACGACGCGCGGCGCATCGTCGCCGCCGCCGGACGGCGCAACAGGCGGCTGCAACGCGTCGCCGATCAGATCGTCGTCGAGGGAATCCCCGAGGGCAGCGTCGGCGGGCCGATCGCTTGGGCTATAATCTTCGCGATTTGACGTGCCCGAGCGGGCATTCTGCGAACTTGAACGGGTCATTTAGACTGGGTCACCGAGACTTGAAGCTAGGACATGCGAGCATGACGAATTCGACCAAACGCACGGCTAAAACCGTCGCCGCCCGGGCTGCGGCGGTAGCGGCCGCGGCCCTCATCGCCGGCTGCCACGGCTTGCCGCAGAAGCAGGACGAGACGGCTACCTGGTCGAACAACAAATTATACTCAGAGGCCCAGGACGCCCTGTCCGGCGGCGACTGGGGCAAGTGCGCGAAATATTTCGAGGCGCTGCAAGGTCGCGATCCGTTCGGCCATTTCGCGCAGCAGGCGCAGATCAACGTCGCGTACTGCAACTGGAAGGACAACGAACCGGCCGCCGCCGATCAGGCCGTCGACCGCTTCATCCAGCTCCACCCCGATCATCCCGACATCGCCTACGCGTACTACCTGAAAGGGATGATCCACTTCAACGACGATCTCGGGCTGTTCGGCCGCTTCTCCGGGCAGGACATGAGCGAGCGCGACCCGCAGGCGCTGCGCGAGTCCTACGACGCGTTCAAGGTCGTCGTCGATCGCTATCCGAAGAGCAAATACGCGCCCGACGCAGCGGCACGGATGCGCTACATCGTGAACGCGCTCGCGTCGCACGAAGTGCATGCGGCCGACTACTACTACCGGCGCGGCGCGTATGTCGCGGCCATCAACCGCGCACAGCTCGCGATCAAGGACTACAAGGGCGCGCCGGCCATCGAGGACGCGCTGCACATCATGGTCCTGTCGTACCAAAAGCTGAATCAGCCGCAGCTCGCCGAAGACACGAAGCGCGTGCTCGCGGGCACGTTCCCGGACAGCCCCTACATCACGGGCCGCGCGCGTCCCGGCACGAAGAAGTCGTGGTGGCAGTTCTGAGCGATGCCGCATGCCGCGCGAACGCGGCAGCCATAGAAAAACCCCGCCAAAAGGCGTAATGCCGTTCAGTTAAGGTTCTTTC
>NZ_KV786901.1:1155-8687 GCF_001806955.1 Burkholderia sp. HMSC10F09 | reverse complement strand
CGCGCCGCAGCACGCGGCGCCGGCGGCCGACGCATTTGCGGCTTCGGATGCGGCCGCGCAGCCGTCGCCCGACGCGATGCCGGCGGGCGAACCGGCCGGCGAAACGGCCGCCGCCGAAGCGAAGCCGAAGAAGGCGGCCCGCAAGACGGCCACGCGTGCGCGCCGTCCGCGCAAGACGACGCCCGCCGCCGAGTAACGGCGGCCGTGCGCAGGCGGCCCGGTCCGATACCGGGCGGCCGCGCGTCCGCAGTCATCTCGGCCGGCGCCATGCCGGCCGATTCGTTTCGTCAGCCGTTCAGCGCATAGGGCTGCGTCATCACTTCGAGAAAGTGACCGTCCGGATCGTCGAAATACACGCCGCGCCCGCCGTTGTGGCGGTAGATCTCGCCCGGCTGCCGCTTCGCAGGATCGGCCCAGTGCGGCAGCGCGCGCTCGCGGATGCGGGCGTAGACGCGATCGAAGTCCGCTTCGTCGACGAGAAACGCGTAGTGCTGCGACGCGATCTCGCCCGGCTGCTGATAGAAATCGAGCGACACGCCGTTGTCGAGCGCGACGACGAGCATCGGGCCGAACGGCGTCGGCGGCGGCAGGTCCAGCAGTTCCGTGAGAAAGCGGCTCGACGCGTGCGCGTCGCGGCACCAGACGATGGTGTGATTCAACTGGACGTTCATGACGGATTCCCGGCGAGGGCCATGCACAGACGATAGCCGATCGCGGCCGCGGTGCAAGCGGCACGCGCGCGATGGTCGAAGCGGGCGCGCACGGCGGCGCGAGCGGCACGCCGCGCAACTCGGTCGCGCGACTGCTGAAAACGCTGGTTCGACAGGGCTTTCTCGTCGTCGACGCGTATGGCCGCTATCGTCCGGGGCCGGCGAGCGCGCGGATCGCGGCCGCGTATCTCGGCGCGCAACCGCCGGTCGCGCCGGCGCAGCCGGTGCTCGACGGGCCATGTGCGCGCAGCGGGCTGGCCGCGCAGCTGCTCGGCCGCGACGGCGCGGAAGCCGTCGTGCTCGCGCAGGCGCTACCCGCCGATGCGCCGTGCGCGCTTATTCGCCCGCTACCGCCGGCCCGCCCGAATTCCCGCGGCGGTTGCGCCGCTTCACGCCCCATACGCGCAGGCGATCCATGTACAGATAGACGACCGGCGTCGTATAGAGCGTCAGCACCTGCGACATGATCAGGCCGCCGGCGATCGCGATCCCGAGCGGCGCGCGCAGCTCCGCGCCGTCCGCGCTGCCGAACGCGAGCGGCAGCGCGCCGAGCAGCGCGGCCATCGTCGTCATCATGATCGGCCGGAAACGCAGCAGGCACGCCTCGCGGATCGCGTCGAACGACGACTTGCCGTGGTTGCGCGTCTGATCGATTGCGAAGTCGACCATCATGATCGCGTTCTTCTTCACGATGCCGATCAGCAGGATCACGCCGATCAGCGCGATGATGCTGAACTCGGTCTTGAACAGCAGTAGCGCGAGCAGGGCGCCGACGCCGGCCGACGGCAGCGTCGACAGGATCGTGATCGGATGGATGTAGCTCTCGTACAGGATCCCGAGCACGATGTAGACGGCGAGCAGCGCGGCGAGGATCAGGATCGGCTGATCGTTCATCGACTGCTGGAACGCCTGCGCGGTGCCCTGGAAGCTGCCGACGATCGTCGGCGGCACGCCGATCTGCGCCATCGTCTGGTAGATGACCTGCGTCGCCTGCGACAGCGACACGCCGGGCGGCAGGTTGAACGAGATCGTCGTCGCGACGAACAGCCCCTGATGGTTGACCGACAGCGGCGTCGTGCTCGGCCCGAAGGTCGCGATCGCCGACAGCGGAATCATCGTCGACTTCGACGTCGACACCGCGGCGCCTGCCGACGCGCTCGACTTGCCGCTCGACGCGATCGAGTTCAGCGCCTGGTTGCGCGCGGAATCGGACGCGATCGCGGCGGCGCTCGTGGCGGCCGTGCCGGCGCTCGACGTGCCGGCCGCCGTCGCGACGAACGTGCCGGCTGCCGCGTTGGTCGTCTGCGAGCCGCTCGCGCTGCCGCCCGACGTGCTGATCCACACCTGCTTCAGCATCTCGGGGCTCTGCCAGTATTTCGGCGCGACTTCCATCACGACGTGGTACTGGTTCAGCGGGTTGTAGATCGTCGAGACCTGCCGCTGGCCGAACGCGTCGTACAGCGTGTTGTCGATCTGCGCGGGCTTGATGCCCAGGCGCGCGGCGGTGGCGCGGTCGATCGTCACCATCGCCTCGAGGCCGCCTTGCTGCTGGTCCGAATTCACGTCGGTCAGCTCGGGACGCTTCTGCAGCGCCTCGGTCAAAATCGGCCCCCACTTGTACAGCTCCGCGCTCGAATCGCCGAGCAGCGTGAACTGGTATTGCGCATTGCTCTGCCGGCCGCCGACGCGGATGTCCTGCGCGGCCTGCAGGAACGTGCTCGCACCCGCGACGCGCGACAGCGGTCCGCGCAGCTGCTGGATCACCTGATCGGCCGATACCTTGCGCTCGCTGCGGTCCTTCAGCGTGACGAACATGAAGCCCGAGTTGGTCTGCGTGCCGCCCGTGAAGCCTGCCGCGCTCTTCACGTTCGGGTTGCTCTGCACGATGCGCATCATCTCGGTGAACTTCTGCTTCATCGCCTGGAACGAGGTCGCCTGGTCCGCGCGGATTCCGCCGATCATCAGGCCCGTGTCCTGCTGCGGGAAGAAGCCTTTCGGCACGATCACGTATAGATAGACGTTCAGCCCGATCGTCGCGAACAGGATCAGCAGGATCAGCAGCGGCCGGCTCAGCGCCCACGACAGCGAGCGCTCGTAGCCGCGCTGCATCCGCGCGAAGCAGCGTTCGAGAAAGCGCGCGAAGCGGCCTTCTTCGCGCGCGTCGTGCCGCTCCGGCAGCAGGCGCGCGCACATCATCGGCGTGACGGTCAGCGAGACCGCGAGCGACACCGCGATCGCGAGCGACAGCGTCAGCGCGAATTCGCGGAACAGGCGCCCGACGATGCCGCCCATCAGCAGGATCGGCAGGAACACGGCGACGAGCGAGATGCTCATCGACAGCACCGTGAAGCCGACCTCGCGCGCGCCGTCGAACGCAGCCTGCAGCCGCGGCTTGCCGTTCTCGATGTGGCGCGCGATGTTCTCGAGCACGACGATCGCGTCGTCGACGACGAAGCCGGTCGCGACGATCAGCGCCATCAGCGACAGGTTGTCGATCGAGAAGCCGAGCAGGTACATCGCACCGAACGTGCCGACGATCGAGATCGGCACCGCGACGCTCGGAATCAGCGTCGCGCGCCAGTTGCGCAGGAACAGGAACACGACCATCACGACGAGGCTCACCGCGATCAGCAGCGTGTGCTCGGTGTCCTTCAGCGAGGCGCGGATGGTCGTCGAGCGGTCGAGCACGGGCGTCACCGTGATGTCGGCCGGCAGCGACGCGGTCAGCTGGGGCAGCGCGGCGCGCACGCGATCGATCGTGTCGATGATGTTCGCGCCCGGCGACCGGTACAGGATCACGAGCACCGCGCGCTTGCCGTTCGACAGCCCGAGGTTGCGCAGATCCTCGACCGAGTCGACGACCTCCGACAGATCGGACAGCCGCACGCCAGCGCCGTTGCGGTACGCGACGACGAGATCGCGATACTGCGACGCCTGCGATGCCTGATCGTTGGTGTAGAGCTGGTAGTGCTGCGGCCCGAACTCGATCGCGCCTTTCGGGCTGTTCGCGTTCGCGGACGCGAGCGCCGCGCGCACGTCTTCGAGCCCGATGCCGTAGTGGAACAGCGCCTGCGGCTCGAGCTCGACGCGCACGGCCGGATTCGCGGAGCCGCTGACGGTGACCTGGCCGATCCCGTCGATCTGCGACAGCGACTGCTGCAGCACCGTCGACGCCGCGTCGTACAAGCGCGCCGGCGACGCGGTGTCCGACGTCAGCGACACGATCATGATCGGCGAGTCGGCCGGGTTCACCTTCCGGTAGGTCGGGTTGCTTTTCAGCGCGGCGGGCAGGTCGGCGCGTGCCGCGTTGATCGCGGCCTGCACGTCGCGCGCGGCGCCGTCGATGTCGCGGTTCAGCCCGAACTGCAGGATGATCCGCGCGTTGCCGACGGTGCTGGTCGACGTCATTTCGGTGACGTCGGCGATCGATCCGAGATGCCGCTCGAGCGGGCTCGTCACGCTGGTCGCGACGGTCTCGGGGCTCGCGCCCGGCAGCGACGCCTGCACGGAGATCGTCGGGAAGTCGACCTGCGGCAGCGGCGACACCGGCAGCTTGACGAACGCGAACAGCCCCGCGAGCGCGACGCCGAGCGCGAGCAGCGTGGTCGCGACGGGACGCGTGATGAAAGGGCGCGACAGGTTCATGGCTTACGCATCCGTGCGCGTGCCGGCCGCCGGGCCGTGGCGTTCGAACCAGCCGCGCGCGCGGCGCGCGAGCGCGTCGAAGCCGAGATAGATGACCGGCGTCGTGAACAGCGTGAGCACCTGCGACACGATCAGGCCGCCCGCGATCGCGATCCCGAGCGGCTGACGCAGCTCGGAGCCGGCACCGGAGCCGACGATCAGCGGCACCGCGCCGAGCAGCGCGGCGAGCGTCGTCATCAGGATCGGCCGGAAACGCAGCAGGCACGCCTGATAGATCGCTTCGCGCGGCGGCTTGCCTTCGACGCGTTCGGCCTCGAGCGCGAAGTCGATCATCATGATCGCGTTCTTCTTCACGATGCCGATCAGCAGCACGATGCCGATGATGCCGATGATGTCGAGATCGTGGCCCGTGATCATCAGCGCGAGCAGCGCGCCGACGCCGGCCGACGGCAGCGTCGACAGGATCGTGATCGGGTGGATGTAGCTCTCGTACAGCACGCCGAGCACGATGTACATCGTGACCACGGCCGCGAGGATCAGGAACAGCTGGTTCGACAGCGACGCCTGGAACGCGAGCGCCGCGCCCTGGAAGCGCGTCTGGAACGAGCCGGGCAGGCCGATCTCCTTTTCGGCGGCCTGGATCGCCTTGACGGCTTCGCCGAGCGACGCGCCCGGCGCGAGGTTGAACGAGATCGTCGTCGACGGGAACTGCGACAGATGCGAGACGAGCAGCGGCGACGGCCGCTCGTGGAAGGTCGCGATCGACGACAGCGGCACCTGGCCGCCGCCTGCCGACGGCAGATAGATGTCGTTCAGCGATTGCACGTAGTGCTGGTCCTTCGGCTCCGACTCGAGAATCACGCGGTACTGGTTCGACTGCGTGAAGATCGTCGAGACGATGCGCTGGCCGAACGCGTCGTACAGCGCGTTGTCGACCGTCGCGGGCGTGACGCCGAAGCGCGCGGCGCTCGCGCGGTCGATCTCGATGTAGACCGACTGGCCGTTGCTCTGCAGGTCGGTCGCGACGTCCGCGAGCGACGGCTCCTGCTGCAGCCGCGTGACGAGCTTCGGCACCCAGGTCGCGAACTCGTCCGCGTTCGGGCTCGTCAGCATGAACTGATACTGCGTCGGGCTCACCGTCGAATCGATCGTCAAGTCCTGCACGGACTGCATGAACAGCGAAATGCCCGTCACGTTCGCGACGCGCTGCTGCAGGTCGCGGATGATCTGCGCGGCCGTCTCCGAACGTTCGTCGCGCGGCTTCAGGTTGATCAGCATCCGGCCGCTGTTCAGCGTGATGTTCGAGCCGTCGACGCCGATGAACGACGTGAGGCTGTCGACGTTCGGGTCCTTCAGGATCTCGGTCGCGAGCGTCTGCTGCCGCTCGGCCATCGCGCCGTACGATACCGACTGCGGCGCCTGCGTGATCGCCTGGATCACGCCCGTGTCCTGCGCGGGGAAGAAGCCCTTCGGCACGAACACGTACAGCAGCGCGGTCAGCGCGAGCGTGAGCAGCGCGACGACGAGCGTCGCGCGCTGCCGGTTCAGCACCCATTCGAGCGCGACCGCATAGCGCGCGATCACCCAGTCGATCGTGCGGTGCACGCGCGCCTCGAAACGATGGCTTTCGGGCGGCGGCGAGTGACGCAGCAGCTTCGCGCACATCATCGGCACGAGCGTCAGCGACACGATCGCCGAGATCACGATCGTCACCGCGAGCGTGATCGCGAATTCATGGAACAGGCGCCCGACCACGTCGCCCATGAACAGCAGCGGGATCAGCACGGCGATCAGCGACACCGTCAGCGAGATGATCGTGAAGCCGATCTGCTTCGAACCCTTCAGCGCGGCCTCGAGGCCCGAATCGCCTTCCTCCACGTAGCGTGCGATGTTCTCGATCATCACGATCGCGTCGTCGACGACGAAGCCGGTCGCGATCGTCAGCGCCATCAGCGACAGGTTGTTCAGCGAGAAGCCCGCGAGATACATCACCGCGAGCGTGCCGATCAGCGACAGCGGCACCGACAGGCTCGGGATGATCGTCGCGTAGATGTTCGCGAGGAACAGGTACATCACCAGCACGACGAGCACGACCGACAGCATCAGTTCGAACTGCACGTCGCGCACGGCCGCGCGGATCATCGTCGTGCGGTCGGTGACGATCTGCACGTCGAGCGCGGCCGGCAGCGTTTCCTGCAGCTTCGGCAACTGCGCCTTGATCGCGTCGACGGTCGCGATCACGTTCGCGCCCGGCTGGCGCTGCACGTTCAGGATGATCGCGGGCTCCGAATTGACCCACGCGCCGAGCTTCGTGTTCTCCGAGCCGGCCACGACCTTCGCGACGTCGGTCAGCATCACCGGGCGGCCGTTCTTGTATGCGACGACCGCGCTGTTGTACTGATCGGCGCTCGTCAGCTGGTCGTTGGCGTTGATCGTGTAGGCGCGCGTCGGGCCGTCGAAGTTGCCCTTCGGCGTGTTCACATTCAGGTTCGAGATCGTCGTGCGTAGATCGTCGAGGTTCATCCCGTATTGCGCGAGCGCGGTCGGGTTCGCCTGGATCCGCACGGCGGGGCGGTTGCCGCCCGACAGGCTCACGAGGCCGACGCCCGCGATCTGCGAGATCTTCATCGCGAGGCGCGTGTCGGTCAGGTCCTGCACCTGCGTGAGCGGCAGCGTCTTCGACGTGACCGCGAGCGTCAGCACCGGCGCATCGGCCGGGTTGACCTTCGCGTAGATCGGCGGGGCAGGGAGGTCGGACGGCAGCAGGTTGCCGGCCGCGTTGATCGCGGCCTGCACTTCCTGCTCGGCGATGTCGAGCGGCAGGTCGAGCGAGAACTGCAGCGTGATCACCGACGCGCCGGCCGAGCTTTGCGACGACATCTGGTTCAGCGACGGCATCTGCCCGAACTGGCGCTCGAGCGGCGCGGTGACCGACGACGTCATCACTTCCGGGCTCGCGCCCGGATAGAAGGTCTGGACCTGGATCGTCGGATAGTCGACTTCCGGCAGCGCGGCGAGCGGCAGGAAGCGCAGCGCGACGAGGCCGGCCAGCATGATCGCCGCCATCAGAAGGGCGGTGCCGACCGGCCGGAGAATGAAGATGCGGGACGGATTCATCGAGCGGCCCGTGCGTTATTGGGCCGCTGCCTGCGACGCACCGTGCCGGCGCCCGCCGTG
>NZ_KV786901.1:0-1135 GCF_001806955.1 Burkholderia sp. HMSC10F09 | reverse complement strand
CCCCGCCGTGACGGCCGGCCGCGCCCGATGCCGCCGACGCAGCCGAAGCCGCGCTGGCGCCGTGCGCGCCCGACGCGCCTTTCGGCTGGTCGGCCGGAATCGAGATCTTCGCGCCTTCGCGCAGACGGTCGGAGCCGTCGGTGACCACGCGCTCGCCGACCGCGACGCCATCGACGATGCTCGTGCGCTCGCCGTCGACCGGACCGACCTTGACCTTGCGCACCGTGACCGTGTTGTCCGGTTTCACGATGTAGACGAACTGGCCGATCGAGCCCGTCAGCACGGCCGAGGTCGGCACGATCGTCGCGTCGCGGATCACGTCGACGAGCAGCCGCGTGTTGACGAACTGATTCGGAAACAGCAAGCCTTCCTTGTTATCGAACGTCGCGCGCAGCTTCACGGTGCCGGTGCTCGTGTCGATCTGGTTGTCGAGCGTTTCCAGCGAGCCGGTCTCGAGCGGAATCGTGTTGTTGCGGTTGTACGCGGTGACGGACAGCTTCTGGCCCGCGTTGACCTGCTTCAGGATCTGCGGCAGGTTGTCTTCCGAGGTCGTGAAGATCACGCTCATCGGCTGCAGCTGCGTGATCACGACGATTCCGTTCGTGTCGCCGGGCGTCACGTAGTTGCCCGGATCGACCTGGCGCAGGCCGACGCGGCCCGACACCGGCGCCACGATGCGCGCGTACGTGAGGTTCAGCTTCGCCGAATCGACCGCGGCCTGATCGGTTTTCACGGTGCCTTCGTACTGCTTGACCAGCGATGCCTGCGTGTCGACCGTCTGCGATGCGATCGAATCCTGCGACAGCAGCGTGCGGTAGCGCTTCAGGTCGAGGCGCGCGGTCGCGAGCAGCGCCTGATCGCGTGCGAGCGTGCCTTCGGCGTTCTCGAGCGCGACCTGATACGGGCGCGGGTCGATCTGCGCGAGCAGGTCGCCTTTCTTGACGATCTGGCCTTCCTTGAATGCGACCGACTGCAGGTAGCCGGACAACTGCGTCTTGACCGTCACGTTCGCGAGCGGCGTCACGGTGCCGAGCGCGCTCAGCACGACCGGCATCTCGCCGCGCGTCGCGGCCGCGACCTGCACGGGCTGCGGCACGTTCGCCATCGCAGCGGGCCCGCCGCGGCCGCGGTGGCC
>NZ_KV786900.1:0-2854 GCF_001806955.1 Burkholderia sp. HMSC10F09 | reverse complement strand
TGCCGATGACGACGTCCGCCGGCCCGCCGGACGACGCGCATGCGCACGCGCCGCGCCTCGGCGCCGCGCTGCGCGACGTGGTCGCATCGCGCGCGACGACGCTGCTCGCGCTCGCCTTCGCGACGTACAACGTGCAATTCTTCGCGGCGATGACGTTCCTGCCCGTGTTCCTGATGCAGCGTCTCGGCGTATCGGTCGGTGCGGCGGGACTGATCGCGGCCGCGATCGTCGCATCGTGCGTGATCGGCAATCTCACGGCCGGCTGGCTTCTCGCGCGCGGCGCGCGTCCCGGCATCGTGATGGCCGCGACGTCGGTGGCGATCGGCGCGGCCGGCGCCGGACTGTTCGCGGCGGCAACGCCCGCGCCGGTCGCGGTCGCGCTCGGCTTCGCGTTTTCGGCGATCGCGGGTTTGCTGCCCGCGACGATCCTCGCGTGTGCGCCGATGTCGGTGCCGTCGCCGTCTCTCGCGCCGCTCGGCATCGGATGGGTCGTGCAGGGCAACTATCTCGGCCAGGTGATCGGGCCGCTCGCGATCGGCACGATCGTCGGCGCGCTCGGCTGGTCGGGCGGGATCGCACTGATGATCGCCGCCGCCGTCGTCGGTGCGGCGCTCGGCCTGTCGTTGTTGCGCGAACCGGCCGCGCGGCGCTGAGCGTCGATCCGAGTCACTCTTTCAGGGAGTAGCATCAAGCATGTCGAACCGCATCGAACGACCGGTCCGCGCAGCGACGCCGGACGCTGCCGCAGCGCTCGCCGCGCCGCCCGTTTCGCCGCCGCACGCGGACGCCGGCGAGCATGCGGGCGCGATCGCCTCTCCGTTGCGCGCGCAACTGTTCGTCGCGGTGCTCGAAGCGGACGACGACAGCCTGCTCGTGCGCTGGGTCGAGAGCGGCCGCTGTCATTACGGCGAGCAGCGCTGGCGGCTGCGAACCGCGGTGCAGCCGGGCCGCTGCGCGATCTCGGGGCGGCCGATCGCGCCGGGCGAGCCCGTGTTCCGGCCGGTGCGCCGCCCGGTGCCGGCGAACGGCGACGAGATGATCTGCCCGGCGTCGCTGCCGCGCGACACGCCACGCGTCGACGCGAGCGAGCCCATGGACGAGCCGGCCGACGCGTTCGGCTGAACGCAATGCCGCGCGTTGCGGCGCGGCCATCGTGTTGCTTCAGTTCTTTTGCGCGATTACTTCAGGTCCTTGCGGTACTGAATGAATCCCGCGTTGTTCGCGAGCCGGTCGTACAGCGCGCGTGCGGTGGTGTTCGTCTCGTGCGTGAGCCAGTACACGCGGCTCGCGCCGTCGCGGCGCGCGCGTTCGTACACGGCCTCGATCAGCGCGGCGCCGGCGCCTTGTCCGCGTGCGTCGGGTGCGGTGAACAGGTCCTGCAGATAGCAATACGGCGCTTCGGTCCAGCACGACCGGTGGTAGATCGCATGCACGATGCCGATCAGCGCGCCGGACGCGTCGAACGCGCCGAGCACGAACATCGGCTCGTCCGGATCCATCAGCCGCGCCCACGTGGTCGCGAATACCGCATCGCCGAGCGCGGTCTCGTAGAACGCCTGATAACCCTGCCAGAGCGGACGCCATGCCGCTTCGTCGGCGGCGACGAGCGGCCGCACCGTGACGCGCGTCGCCTCGTTCGCGCGGCGCGCGGCATCGCGCGCGTTCGCCTGCGCGGCGCGGATCGCCGTCAGCGACTGGCGCTGCCTGCCTTGCGCGTCGAAATTGTCCGGTGACAGCCACGCCTCGAACGCGGCCGCGACGGCCGGCCATTCGCCATCGACGATCGAATACCACGCGGTGTCGCGATTGCGGCCCTTGTAGACGATCGCCTGCCGGAACGTCCCTTCGTAGCGGAAGCCGAGCCGTACGGCCGCCTTGCGCGACGGCGCGTTCAGGTCGTCGCACTTCCACTCGTAGCGCCGGTAGCCGAGCGTGTCGAACGCATACTTCATCAGCAGGTACTGCGCTTCGGTCGACGCCGGCGTGCGCTTGAGCAGCGGCGAGAACGTCACCGAGCCGACCTCGATCACGCCGTTCGCCGGATCGATGCGCATCAGCGCGAGCGTGCCGACCGCGCGGTTCGTCGCGCGGTCGATCACCGTGTAGTGCAGCGGATCGGCGCTCGTCGCCGCGCCGCGTGCGTACTCGCGGTAGCTCGCTTCGTCGTCGTACGGGCCGTGCGCGAGATAGGTCCAGTCGCTGCCGTCCGGCGCTTGCGCATAGGCGGCGTACAGATCGGCGGCATGACGGTCCGCGTCGAGCGGTTCGAGACGGCAGTAGCGTCCCTCGAGCACGATGCGCTCCGGGCGCGGGCGCGCGGACCAGTCGGGAAGCGGTTGGCCGATGGGCTGTCGATAGGCGTTCGTCAGGGTGGGCAAGGTCGGTCTCGCGTCGGTTGGCGGCCGGCGACATGCCGGCGTGCAGACGATCGTAGTCGCGTCGAGGTACCATGAGAAGTGCCAGACGCCGCCGAATTTATGGTGCCACGCGCGTGGCGCCGACCGCTTGCCTTCGCCCGCTCCGATGACGACCGTTCCGCCTCTCGATTCCGTTTCGCCGATGCCGCTCGATGCGCCGCTGTCCCGCGCGCCGGGCGCGCCTTCGTTGCAGCGACAACTGCTGCAGCGCGTGCGCGGCGCGATTCTCGGCGGCGCGATGCCGGCCGGTACGCGTTTGCCGGGCACGCGCGCGCTCGCCGACCTGCTCGGCGTGTCGCGCAATACGACCGCGGCCGTGTACGAGCAGCTTGTCGCAGAGGGTTTTCTGCAATCGGATCGTCGCGGCACGCGCGTGGTCGGGCTGTCGCGGCCGGCGGCGCCGCGCCGGCGAACGGCGCCGCCCGCGGTTGCGCAGC
>NZ_KV786899.1:5044-5545 GCF_001806955.1 Burkholderia sp. HMSC10F09 | reverse complement strand
GCCGCGGGCCCGCGGCCGGCCAAGCCGCGCGCAGCGGCGGGCGCGAATGCGCCGCGGCCCGATCGCGACGCGGCCGGTGAAGACGCGAAGCGCAGCTTCGGCGAGCGTCGTACGTCGTCGGAACGCCCGGCGCGTCGTAATGACGACGATGCGCGTCCGCGTCGCGCGGGCGCCGCGGAAGGTGGCAAGCGCACGTCGTATCGCGACGCCGCGGCCGCCGGCGAAGGCGCGAAGCGTAGCAGTTTCGGCGAGCGTCGCACGTCGTCCGACCGCCCGGCACGTCGCAACGACGACGATGCACGTCCGCGTCGCGCGGGCGCTACTGAAGGCGGCAAGCGTGCACCGTATCGCGACGGCGCGGCCGGCGAAGGCGCGAAGCGTGGCAGTTTCGGCGAGCGTCGTGCGTCGTCCGAGCGTCCGGCGCGTCGTAATGACGACGAGGCACGTCCGCGTCGCGCGAGCGCCGCTGAGGGCGGCAAGCGCGCACCGTATCGCGACGCC
>NZ_KV786899.1:0-5024 GCF_001806955.1 Burkholderia sp. HMSC10F09 | reverse complement strand
AAGGCGGCAAGCGCGCACCGTATCGCGACGGCGCGGCCGGTGGCGAAGGCCCGAAGCGTAGCAGTTTCGGCGAGCGGCGTGCGTCGTCCGACCGCCCCGCACGCCGCAACGACGACGATACACGTCCGCGTCGCGCGGGCGCCGCTGAAGGCGGCAAGCGCGCACCGTATCGCGACGCCGCGACCGCCGGCGAACGCGCGAAGCGCGGCACCGCCGAGCGCCGCCCGTCCGGCAACGCGCGATTGAAAACCGCCGAACCGGTGAAGCGCCGCGCCGCGGACGTCGATCGCGGCGACGAAGCCGGTCTGATGCGCCTGTCGAAGCGGATGTCGGAGCTCGGCCTCTGCTCGCGCCGCGAAGCCGACGAATGGATCGAGAAAGGCTGGGTGATCGTCGACGGCGAGCGCATCGACACGCTCGGCACGAAGGTCCGCGCCGATCAGCGCATCGAGATCGACGAGCGCGCGCAGGCCGCGCAGGCCGCGCAAGTGACGATCCTGCTGCACAAGCCGGTCGGTTACGTGTCCGGCCAGGCAGAAGACGGCTACGAGCCCGCGAGCGTCCTGATCACGCGCGAAAACCACTGGAGCGGCGACCGTTCGCCGCTGCGCTTCTCGCCACAGCATCTGCGCGCGCTTGCGCCGGCCGGCCGGCTCGACATCGACTCGACGGGCCTGCTCGTGCTGACGCAGAACGGCCGGATCGCCAAACAGTTGATCGGCGAACAGTCGGACGTCGACAAGGAATACCTGGTGCGCGTGCGCTTCGGCGACCGGCTGACCGACATCGACCAGCACTTCCCGGCCGAACGGCTTGCGCAGCTGCGGCACGGCCTCGAGCTCGACGGCGTCGCACTGAAGCCCGCGATGGTGAGCTGGCAAAACGGCGAGCAGTTGCGCTTCGTGCTGCGCGAAGGGCGCAAGCGTCAGATCCGCCGGATGTGCGAACTCGTCGGTCTCGAGGTGATCGGGCTCAAGCGCGTGCGGATGGGCCGCGTGACGCTCGGCGCACTGCCGCAGGGCCAATGGCGCTACCTCTCCGCCGACGAGCAGTTCTGACCGCACGGCGCGCCCGCACCGCGCGTGCGCCGCAAGAACGGAAAAGCCCGCCATCGCCTGCGGGCTTTTTCTTTTTCCGTTCATCACGACGCGCGCGGCGGCAAGGTCGCCGCACCTGCGGCAGCGGCCCTCAGTCGTCCGCGGCCGGATCGAGCCCCGGGAACAGCACTTCGGTGAAGCCGAAACGCGTAAAGTCGGTGATCCGCATCGGATACAGCTTGCCGATCAGGTGGTCGTATTCGTGCTGGACCACACGCGCATGGAAGCCTTCGGCGACGCGATCGATCTTCGCGCCGAACTGGTCGAAGCCGCTGTAGCGCACCTTCGCGTAGCGGCTCACGACACCGCGCATCCCGGGCACCGACAGACAGCCTTCCCAGCCCTCTTCCATGTCCGGCGGCATGTATTCGAGCTTCGGATTGATCAGCACCGTCTCGGGGACGGGCGGCGCGTCCGGATAGCGGTTGTTGCTGCCGAAGCCGAAGATGATGATCTGCAACCCGATGCCGATCTGCGGCGCCGCGAGCCCGGCGCCGTTCGCGTGATGCATCGTCTCGAACATGTCCGCGACGATCTCGTGCAATTCCGGCGTATCGAACCGGTCGACCGGCCGCGCGACTTCGAGCAGGCGCGGATCGCCCATCTTCAGGATTTCGCGAATCATCGCGTGTTGCCCTCCAGGAGTTGATGCAGCCCGTCTTCGTCGAGCACCGGGATGCCGAGCGCTTCGGCCTTCGCGAGCTTGCTGCCGGCTTCGGCACCCGCGATCACGTAATCGGTCTTCTTCGACACCGAGCCGGCCACCTTCGCGCCCGCCGCCTCGAGCATCTCCTTCGCGTCGTCGCGCGTGAGGTTCGGCAGCGTGCCGGTCAGCACGACCGTTTTGCCGGCGAGCACGCCCTGCGGCGCCTTCGGCGCGGGCGGCCCTTCCGGCCAGGTGACCTTGCCGGGCGCGCGCAGCTGCTCGATCACGGTCCGGTTGTGCTCTTCCGCGAAGAACTGGTGGATCGATTCGGCGACGATCGGCCCGACGTCGTTCACTTCGAGCAGCTCGTCGATCGTCGCGTTCATGATCGGGTCGAGCGAGCCGAAATGCTTGGCGAGATCCTTCGCGGTCGATTCGCCGACATGGCGAATGCCGAGCGCGTAAATGAAGCGCGCGAGCGTCGTGTGCTTCGCCTTCTCGAGCGAGTCGAGCAGATTCTGCGCCGATTTCTCCGCGAAGCGGTCGAGCTCCGCGAGCGTCGCGAAGCCGAGGTTGAACAGATCGGCCGGCGTGCGTACGAGGTTCAGCTCGACGAGCTGGTCGATGATCTTCTCGCCGAGGCCGTCGATGTCGAGCGCGCGCCGCTGCGCGAAGTGCCACAGCGCCTGCTTGCGCTGCGCGGGGCAGAACAGCCCGCCCGTGCAGCGCGCGATCGCCTCGTCGGGCAGCCGCTCGATCTTTGAGCCGCATACCGGGCACTCGGTCGGCATCACGAATTCGGCCGCATCGGCCGGACGCCGGTCGAGCACGGCGCCCACCACCTCGGGAATCACGTCGCCGGCGCGCCGCACGATCACCGTATCGCCGATCCGGATGTCTTTGCGGCGCACCTCGTCCTCGTTGTGCAGCGTCGCGTTCGTGACGGTCGCACCGCCGACGAACACGGGCTCGAGCCGCGCGACTGGCGTAATCGCCCCGGTGCGGCCGACCTGCACGCCGATTGCAACCAGCTTCGTCAGCGCCTCCTGCGCGGGGAATTTGTGCGCGAGCGCGAAGCGCGGCGCGCGCGACACGAAACCGAGGCGATCCTGCTCGTCGCGACGGTTCACCTTGTACACGACGCCGTCGATGTCGTACGGCAGCGACTCGCGCTTCTCGCCGACCTTGCGGAAGAAGTCGAGCAGCCCCTGCGCACCGTACACGACCGCGCGCTCGCGGTTCACCGGCAACCCGAGCGCCTCGTACCAGTCGAGCAGCGCACTGTGCGTATCGGGCATCGGCATCCCGTCGAGCACGCCGATGCCGTACGCGAAGAACGAGAGCGGACGCTGCGCGGTGATCTTCGGATCGAGCTGGCGCAGGCTGCCGGCCGCCGCGTTGCGCGGGTTCGCGAACTCGCGCTGCTCGGCCGCGCGCTGGCGTTCGTTCAGGCGCGCAAAATCGCGCTTGAACATCAGCACCTCGCCGCGCACGTCGAGCACGGCCGGCACGCGGTCGCCCTTCAGCTTCAGCGGAATCGAGCGGATCGTGCGGACGTTTTCGGTCACGTCCTCGCCGGTCGTGCCGTCGCCGCGCGTCGACGCCTGCACGAACACGCCGTGCTCGTAGCGCAGCGAAATCGCGAGCCCGTCGAACTTCAGCTCGCACGCGTATTCGACGGGATCCGTCACCGAGCCGGCGAGATCGGTCGTCTTGCCGAGCGCGTCGGCGACGCGCTTGTCGAACGCGACGATGTCGTCGTCGGCAAATCCGTTGTTCAGCGACAGCATCGGCGCATCGTGAACGACCGGCGTGAAGCCGCTCGCGACGGCGCCGCCGACGCGCTGCGTCGGCGAATCGGGCGTCACGAGGTCGGGATGATCGGATTCGAGCTGCTGCAGCTCGCGGAACAGCCGATCGTATTCCGCATCGGGCAGATCGGGCTGGTCGAGCACGTAGTACGCGTGGTTCGCGCGTTCGAGCTGGTCGCGCAGCCAGGCGGCGCGCGCATCGGGTTGACTGGCTGGCGGTTCGGCTTGGGTTCGGGCCATGCTGGCGGCAGATTCTTGCTGAAAAAATCGAATGCCGAATTATCTCAGTTTGGCGCCGTGCCGGGGGCGCGGCCCGCGTACGTGCGCGATGTTGCGTCGCCGCATCGCGATCGCGCGCGGCGACCGGCCGGCGCACGCCGCGCGGTCGCCCCAATGCCTGCGTTACTGGCTGAACAGGCGTCGCGTGACCGGCGAGCCGGCCGGAATGCCCGCTTCCTCGAGCTTCGCGTAGAGCTTCATCAGTTGCTGCTCGATCGCGAGCAGCGTCGATTCCGGCAGCGGCCGGCGCGAGTCGTCGACGACGCGCGCACCGATCCGCTCGGACAGCGACTTCGCGTAATCGCACATCAGCCGGAACGGCAGGATGTCTTCCTCGGCGACCGGCACGTCGAGCACGAGCGTGATCATGTCGCCGCCCTTGTACGTGAGGTCGTCGCGCAGGAAGTTGGTGTCGCCGAACTGCAGCATGAACACCGGATTCTGCTTCGCGTCGAGCTTCACGAACCGCGTGCCGTCGCGCGACAGCAGCAGCCCGTCCTGCGACGCAACGGCCTGCACGTAGTTCGCCGACCATGGCGCCCCGTCCGACAGCACGTTGATCGACAGCTGCGCGTCGCACTGCGCGGCAAAGCCGTCGAGTTCGCGCGCCATCGCGACCGTTTCCATCATGTCCGGGAATTCGGGGGCGCCGTCGATCGCGTCCGCGAACTGCTGGACGCCCGTCACGAACTCCGAGAACTCGAGCTCGTTGAGCGCGCCGCTGCGGTTCGCGAGCTGCGCGGCCGCACGCAGTTCCTCGTAGCGCACGCCGTTTTGCAGCAGCTCCCACTGGCCGCCTTCCGGCTTGCCCTCGATATGCACGGGCTTGCTGCCCGCGCGACGCAGCCGCTGCGCGGCCGGCAGGAGCTTGTCGCCCGGCAGCGGCGCGCCGAGCCGGATCGGCACGATGCAGTCGATGCGGCGATCGACGACGGCCGGCGGCGCGGACGAAATGGTCGTCGCGGCCGGCAGCACCGGTTCCGCGCGCTCGGCGGACTCTGCCGTCGCAGCTTGCGCGGCAGGCGCCTCGTGCGCATCGGCGCTCGCGTCGGCCGGCTCGCTCGCTTCGTCGCGCGCAGCGGTATCGACGCGCGTCTCGGCACCGGTCGCTTCGGCCTGCAGATCGGCCGGCGTGTCGGCGGGCGCAGCAGCGGCCGATACGCCGCCGAACGTCGGTTCGACGCGCGCGGC
>NZ_KV786898.1:0-6127 GCF_001806955.1 Burkholderia sp. HMSC10F09 | reverse complement strand
GCGCCTCAGCCGGCCGCACCTCAGCCGGCCACTCCCATCCTCCTGCTTCACGATTCGCTCGGCTGCGTCGAGTTGTGGCGCGACTTTCCCGAGCGCCTCGCGGCCGCGACGCAACGCGACGTGATCGCGTACGACCGTCTCGGCTTCGGCCGCTCGGACCCACACCGCGGCACGCTCGCGACGACCTTCGTGCGCGACGAGGCCGACCACGCGTTTCGCGTGGTGCTCGAGCAGTTCGGCGTCGACGCGTTCGTCGCGTTCGGACACAGCGTCGGCGGCGGGATGGCGGTCGGTTGCGCGGCCGCGTATCCGGACCGCTGCCGCGCGCTCGTGACCGTGGCCGCACAGGCCTTCGTCGAGACGCGCACGCTGAACGGCATTCGCGACGCGGGCCGCCAGTTCGACGAACCGGGCCAGCTGGACCGGCTCGCACGCTATCACGGCGACAAGGCCGAATGGGTGTTGCGCGCGTGGGTCGACACGTGGCTGTCGCCGGCGTTTCGCGACTGGAGCCTCGACGACGATCTGCCGCGCGTGCGCTGCGCGACGCTCGCGATTCACGGCGAGCAGGACGAATACGGCTCCGACGCGCACCCGAAGCGGATCGCCGCGCGCGTCGCGGGCCCGTCGTCGTACCTGATGCTCGGCGCGTGCGGGCACATGCCGCACCGCGAACGCACGGACGACGTGCTGGCCGCCGTCGCGACGCTGCTGCGCGACGCGCACGCGTAAGCGCACGGGCGGGCGATGCCCGCCCGGATCAGAACGCGAGCTGGATCGCGAGATCGATCGCGAGCAGCGCGATCGAGCAGCCGATCCCGAGAATCACGTTCGGTACGCGGTGTTCGAAGTCGCGATGATCCTTGCGCATCGCGGCACCGAGCAGAAAGATCGCCTCGACGACGATCTGCAGTCCGACGAACAGCAGCATCAGCAGAAACTCGTAGCCCATCTGCTTGAACGCGGCGAACTGCATCCCGTGATCGCGAATCCACTGGCCCACCCGCAGCAGTTCGTACACAAACAGCAGCGCGGGGAACAGGTAGCTGATGAAATAGGTCGGCGCAGTGGCGTGCCGTAGTTCGAGGTGGAAATGCTGATGCGTGGTAGCCATCACGAATCCCTCCTTGCGACGCAGGATTGCGGTCGTGACGGCGGCACGAGAACGCGCGATACGGAGGGAGCCCGACGCGCGCCGTGCAGCCGTACGTCGTCAGCATACTGCGGCGCGGCGCTTTTCGCATCGGTCCTGTGTCGCGACCGATACAGCGGGTGCGCGCGACTCGCCACGTGCGCTCATCGCGCCGGGGCGGCGCGCGAGGCGCGCGGCGCAGTCGGCGCGGCCTGCGCGCCTTCGACGAACAGCTTCGCGATCGCGCGGAATTCCTGCTTCAGCGACAGCCCCGACACCGTCAGCCAGCGCAGCATCGCGCCGAGATAGAGATGATGGAACCACGTCGCGAGCTGGTCGGCCGGCAGCGACGGGTTCAGTTCGCCTGCGCGCTGCGCGTCGGCGATCAGTCGATGCCAGACGGGCGCGATGTCGCCGGCGCCCGGATCGCCGCTTTCCGGTGCGGTCGCACCGATGCTCAGGAACCGATGGCGTAGATACGCGAGCAGATGCGCGGGATGCTGCTCGCACCAGACGGCCGACGCATCGAGCACGCAGGCGAGCCGCGACGCGAACGTCCTGCGCCGCGCGACGTCGCGCTGCAGGTGCGCGAGATCGCGCGCGAGTTCGCGTTCGAGCCAGTGCGCGAGTACGGCTTCCTTCGTCGCAAAGTGGTTGTAGAGCGTGCGTTTCGCGACGTCCGCTTCGTCGGCGATCTGCTCCATCGTCACCGCATCGTAGCCGAGCGCGTCGAACAGGCGCGCGGCGGTGTCGGCGAGATGCGCGAGCATCTGGATGCGCTTGCGCGCGCGGCGGCCGGAATCGGCGGGCGGTGGCGTCATGGCGGAGCGTTTCGCTGAAAGTGTACGAATTGCATTAGTATACGACGTGCACTTTTATGACACCATTCGTGCGATGCACGAGGAGCGCCGATGAAGCTCGTGATTGCAACCTATGGCACCGAAGGCGACACGCGTCCGCTCGCGGCGCTCGGTCGTGCGCTGCTCGATGCCGGCCATGACGTGCGGCTGCTTGCCGATGCAGCGACGCTCGCGAGCGCCGAGGCGGTCGGCGTGCCCTCTGCCGCGCTGTCCGGCGACATTCGCGGCGCGTTGTCCGACGCGGTGCTCGGACAGGGCGGATTCCGCGATACGTCGAAGGCGCTCGCGGCGATCGCGAACGCGAACACGGCCGCGTGGATGCACGAGCTGACGCAGGCGTCGGCCGGCTGCGATGCGATCGTCGTGTCGGGGCTCGCCGCGTTCGTCGGTCTGTCGGTTGCGGAATACCGGAACGTGCCGGCGATCGGCGCCGGGATGATCCCGATTACGCCGACCGCGGCGTTCGGCTCGCCGTTCCTGCCGCCGCGCCGCGTGCCGCGTTGGCTGAACCGCGCGAGCCACCGGCTCGTGAACGCGCTGCTGTGGCATGCGTTCCGGCGCGCGACGAACGCCGCGCGTGCGAGCGTTTGCGGGCTGCCGCCGCGGGGGCGCGTCTGGACCGACCATCCGATGCTGTACGGCGTGTCGCCGGCGCTGCTGTCCGCGCCGGCGGACTGGCCCGACCACGTGCGCGCGGTCGGTCAGTGGCGCGCCGATACGCGCGAATGGACGCCGCCGCGCGCGCTCGCGTCGTTCCTCGATGCGGGTGAGCGGCCGATCTATATCGGCTTCGGCAGCATGACGGGCTTCGATCGTGCCGCGATGGCCGCCGCGCTGACGGCGGCGCTCGACGGAAGGCGCGCGCTGTTCTATCCGGGCTGGAGCGCGATCGACGCGACGATGCTGCCGCCCAACGTTCAGGTGATCGGCGATACGCCGCACGACTGGCTGCTGCCGCGCACGTCGATGGCGATTCATCACGGCGGGTCGGGCACTTCGCATTCGGCCGCGCGCGCCGGCATTCCGTCGGTTGTCGTGCCGTTCGCGGGCGATCAGTTTTTCTGGGCGGACCGGCTGCAGCGGCTCGGCGTCGCGGCCGGCGCCGTGCCGGGCGGC
The DNA here is from genome assembly GCF_001806955.1 of Burkholderia sp. HMSC10F09. NCBI lineage: Bacteria > Pseudomonadati > Pseudomonadota > Betaproteobacteria > Burkholderiales > Burkholderiaceae > Burkholderia > Burkholderia sp. HMSC10F09. The sequence continues at coordinate 3,019 of NZ_KV786898.1, read as the reverse complement.
CGCGTGCAGGCGACCGCACTCGCGCATGCGATCGCGTTCGCGGAGCGCGAGGACACGCGCTCGCGCGCCGCGGCGCTCGGCGCGCGCATCGCCAGCGAGGACGGGCTCACCCGCGCGGTCGAGGCGATCGAACGCTGGACGCGCGCGCTCAGGCGTTGATGCCCGACGCGCGGCACGCGCCCGCTCAGAAATGTCCGGTGAACCGGTAGCGGCTGCCCGGATGCCAGAGATTCGCGACCGACGCGACCATCCCCTGCGACCACGTGCGCCGATGCAGCATCAGGCACGGCTCGCGGTCGTCCATCGCGAGCCGGCGGCGCGTTTCCGCGCCGGGCATGGCGGCTTCGATCCGGTATTCGACGCGCTGCAGCGGCGCAACGCGCGTCAGGTACTGGTTCGGCGTGGTCGTCGTGAAGTCCTGCAGCGCGTACTCGGGGGCGCAGGCCGGATTGACCCAGCGCTCCTCGAGCTGCACGGGCGTGTCGTTCTCGAAGTGCAGCACGCGCGAGTGGAAGATCGGGCTGCCTGCGTCGAGCTGCAGTTCGTCGGCGAGCTTGGCGTCGGCGACGGCCGCGCCGACTTCGAGCACCTCGGCGCGATACGCGTGGCCGCGCGCGGCGATTTCATCGGAGATGCTGCGGATCGCGACGAGCGTCGACTCGTATTTCGGCGACGCGACATACGTGCCGGAACCGCGCGTGCGCGTGAGCACCTGCTCGGCCGTCAGCTCGCGCAGCGCGCGGTTCACGGTCATGCGCGCGACGTTGAACTCGCGCGCGAGCTCGTTCTCCGACGGCACCTGGTCGCCCTCCGCCCATTCGCCGGCATGAATGCGCGCGAGGATGAAGTCCTTGATTTCCTGATAGATCGGTGTGGTCATTGCGTCGTTGTTCAAGAGGCGGCGGAAGGCGCTGCGCGCCGCGCCGTCAAGTATAGACAAGCTTCGAATCGCCTTGCGTACCTGAAAGGGACATAGCGGTGGGCCGGCGGTGAAACATGTCTAGACAGAAAACTCAAGCGTGCTCGATCTGCCTATTCTTCCGACAAGCGCCGGCGAGCGTGCATCATGCATCCGTATCATTTTGAAATAAAAGGAAATTCATTCGAAATGCGCATCTGTTCGGCGACTAGAGATAAACACGGATTGCGCGGGCGAGCCGCCAAAAGGCAAAGTTGTATGTACAACTTCGGCGCCGCGACGAACGCGCGCCGCGGGTTGGGGCAGATGCCGCGCGCATCTGCGGGGCTCGGCCACTTACAGGAACGCCATGAAAAAACTCGTGCTCAGTGTCGCTCTCGCGTGCATCGCCGTCGGGGCGCATGCGAAGGATTGGTCGACGATCCGCTTCGGCGTCGACGCCAGCTATCCGCCGTTCGAATCGAAGGACGCCAGCGGCAAGGTCGTCGGCTTCGACGTCGATCTCGGCAACGAAATCTGCGCGCGGCTGAAGGCGAAATGCGTGTGGGTCGAAAACGACTTCGACGGGATGATCCCGGCGCTGAAGGCCCGCAAGTTCGACGGCGTGCTGTCGTCGATGTCGATGACGCCTGCGCGTGCCGAGCAGATCGCGTTCTCGGACAAGCTGTTCAACACGCCGACGCGGCTCGTCGCGAAAAAGGGTGCCGGGCTGCAGCCGAGCGCCGAGTCGCTGAAGGGCAAGTCGGTCGGCGTCGAGCAGGGGACGATCCAGGAGACGTACGCGAAGGCGTACTGGGCGCCGAAGGGCGTGCAGGTCGTCCCGTATCAGAACCAGGACGGCGTGTATCAGGACTTGATGTCGGGCCGCCTCGACGCGGCGCTGCAGGACGCCGTGCAGGCCGATCTCGGTTTCCTGAAGACGCCGCGCGGCGCGAACTTCGCGTTCGCGGGCGGCAACCTCGACGATCCGAAGACGCTCGGCAACGGCGCGGGCATCGGGCTGCGCAAGGAAGACGCCGACCTGAAAGCGAAGATCGACGCGGCGATCGCCGCGATGCTGAAGGACGGCACGTACAGGAAGCTCGAGAAGAAGTACTTCGCGTTCGACGTCTACGGCGGCTGACGCCGCGGCGGCGCGCGCGGCATACGGCCTCGCGCGCCGCATGTCTTTCCGGATGGAACCGACATGATTTTCCAGGGATTTGGCCCGCTGCTGTGGGCCGGTACGGTCGAGACCGTGAAGCTCGCGGTGCTGTCGCTCGCCGCTTCGCTGCTGCTCGGCCTCGCGGGCGCGGCCGCCAAACTGTCGACGAACCGCGTGCTGCGCGCAGTCGGCACGTTCTATACGACGCTGATCCGCGCGGTGCCCGACCTCGTGCTGATGCTGCTGCTGTTCTACGGGATCCAGATCCTGCTGAACAACGTGACCGACCTGCTCGGCTGGCAACAGATCGACATCGATCCGTTCTTCGCCGGCGTCGTGACGCTCGGCTTCATCTACGGCGCCTACTTCACCGAAACGTTCCGCGGCGCGTTCCTCGCGGTGCCGCGCGGTCAGCTCGAAGCCGGCTTCGCATACGGAATGGGCGGCTGGCGCGTGTTTCGGCGCATCCTGTTCCCGCAGATGATGCGCTTTGCGCTGCCGGGCATCGGCAACAACTGGCAGGTGCTCGTGAAGGCGACCGCGCTCGTGTCGATCATCGGCCTCGCGGACGTCGTGAAGGCGTCGCAGGACGCCGGCAAGAGCACGCTCGATTTCTTCTTCTTCACGCTCGCGGCCGGTGCGATCTACCTCGCGATCACGACGGTGTCGAACGTCGTGCTGCACCACCTCGAGAAGCGTTATTCGGTCGGCGTCCGGAGGCTTGCACTGTGATCGAACTCGTCAGCCAGTACTGGCAGAACTATCTTTATACCGACGGCTACCGCTTCAGCGGCCTCGCGATCACGCTGTGGCTGCTCGTCGTGTCGATCGTGCTCGGCTTCGCGCTCGCGGTGCCGCTCGCGATCGCGCGCGCCTCGTCGAATCGCTGGATCTCGGGGCCCGTCTGGCTCTACACCTACGTGTTCCGCGGCACGCCGCTCTACGTGCAGCTGCTG
>NZ_KV786897.1:0-1282 GCF_001806955.1 Burkholderia sp. HMSC10F09 | reverse complement strand
GCACGGCTCGGCTGGCTCGCGGTCGGCGCCGATCCCGAGGCCGTGCTGACCAAGCCGCCGGTGCGCGCCGACTACACGCCGAACGCCGCGCGTCACGCGCTGCTGCGCGAGCGCCTCGATGCGTTTCGCGCGCTGTACCGTCACGTGCGTCCGCTTTACGAACCGTCGCGCACGCGTCTCGCGTGAGCGGCCGCTGCCGCGCGGGTGCCGAACGGCGGCCCGCGCCGCATGCGGTACAGTGGATCCCGTTGCGCCGCACCGCCGGCCCGCTCCGAACCGAATCGCTATCGTGTCCAAGTCTTCAGAAAAACTCGATCTCGCCACGCGCGCCGCGTGGCTCTATTACGTCGCGGGCGACACGCAGAACGAAATCGCCGAGAAGCTGCAGGTGTCGCGCCCGGTCGCGCAGCGCCTCGTCGCCTTCGCGATCGAGAAGAACCTGATTCGCGTGCGCGTCGATCACCAATTGGCCGACTGCCTCGATCTCGGTGCGCAGTTGTCGAAGCGCTACGGGCTCTCGATGTGCGAAGTCGTGCCGGTCGATGCCGACGCGCCCGATGCGATCGACCGCAAGCTCGCGGTCGCCGGTGCGCAGGTCATGGAACGCTATCTGAGCGAGACGCGGCCGATGGTGATCGCAGTGAGCAGCGGCCGGACGCTGAAGGCGGCCGTCGCGCAGATCGCGCAGATCGATCGCCCGCAGCACCGGCTCGTGTCGATGGTCGGCGCGATCGCGGCCGACGGCTCGTCGAACCGCTACGACGTCGCGCAGTACATCTCCGAGAAGACGGGCGGCAAGCACTTCCTGCTGCCCGCCCCGCTGTTCGCCGACAGCGACGCCGAGCGCGCGCAGTGGTGCAATCACCGGCTCTACCGGATCGTCGATGCGCTGTCCGCGGAAGCCGACGTCGCGTTCGTCGGCGTCGGCAACATCGGCCCGCACTGCCCGCTGTACGAAGACGGCTTCATCACCGAGCAGGAACGCGACGAGATGATCGCGCGCGGCGCGGTCGCCGAACTGCTCGGCGTACCGATCGATGCTCAGGGCCGGCTCGTCGACGTGTCGACGAGCGCGCGCGTGACGAGCGTGCCGCTCGAGACGCCGCCCAAGCGCCCGACGATCGCGTTCGCGGGCGGCCCGAAAAAGCGCGACGCGGTGATCGCCGCGCTGCGCGGGGGGTGGGTGTCGGGGCTCGTGACGGACGAGACCTGCGCGCGGGCGGCGCTCGACGCGACGCTCTGACGCCGCGCCGCGCGGCCCGCAGCCGTCATGCCGCGCGCT
>NZ_KV786896.1:5194-19073 GCF_001806955.1 Burkholderia sp. HMSC10F09 | reverse complement strand
GCGGCGTCGCCGGTCGCGCCTGCGGCGCCGCTGCAGCCGTCGACGCCCGGTGCGCCGGACGCCGGCGACGGCGCACAGTAAGGGCGGTCGCGACACCCGGGCGGCCGGCGCGTCGAGCCGGTCGTCGCTTCGCAGATTCATATCGTCCACAACGATAATTGTCAGAAGATTCGACTGCGCGATCGGCGATTGTATGTATCTCGTCAACAGTGAATTCGCGATTTAAGTATTTACCCTGATTGCGTGCACTCCTAGAATTCCACACATGCGCAACGACGTTCGTGTCCGAAGCGCCCGACAAAACAATCTGGAGGTAACGCATCATGAAATCGCTGATCAAGGCAGTTGCACTGGCCGCATTGGTTGCCGCACCGGTCGTTTCGTTTGCACAGTCGAACCAGCAGCCGCTGACGCGTGCGCAAGTGCGCGCGGAGCTCGTGCAGCTCGAAAAGGCCGGCTACAACCCGAACGACTGGTTGAACTATCCGGAAAACATTCAGGCCGCGCAGGCGAAGATCGCTGCCGCGAACGGCGATGCGACGGGCTACGGCGCGAACGCCGCAGCGGCATCGCAAGCGGGCCAGCGCGTTGCCGTGCCGGCCGCGGCCGACCGCTCGTCCGTCTACTTCGGTCACTGAGCGTCGTACGGCGGCCGCTCGGCCGCCGAAGCTACCGGCCGAACAAAGCCCGCACTCGATCCGGATTCGAGTGCGGGCTTTTTTGCGTCCACCGCGCGCGCCGACGGGCCGTTGCACGACGACGCTGACATTCGCACGCGCGTGCGCTAGCATCCCGGACGGTGTCGCCGACGCGCGGCACGCGGCCTCCGTCCGTACCGGACTCCACGACGTCAACCAACAACAAGGAGCGATCCCATGCGTGTCCCGACCGCCGTGCTGCTGTGCCCGCTGATGCTGGCGGCGAGCGTCGCCCATGCGCAGGCGAATTGCGCGAATGCGTCCGACCAGGCGACGCTGACCGCGTGCGCCGAGCATGCGTACAGGCAGTCCGACGCGGTGCTGAACCGTACGTACCAGACCGTCACCGCGCGATTGCGCGACGCACGGCCGGTTGCCGACAAGCTGGTCGCCGCGCAGCGCGCCTGGATCGCATATCGCGATGCCGAATGCCAGTTCTCGAGCGCGAACGCCGACGGCGGCAGCGCCTATGCGATGGTGGTCGCGACCTGCCTCGACGATCTGACCAAGGAGCGCACCGAAACGCTCAAGGCGTATCTATCGTCCGAGGAGGGCGATCTCGCGTGCCCGGTGCCCGCGAAGTAGCGATACGCGCGCTCGCGCGGTGGCGCGTCATGCGTCATATGTCGTCGGCCTCGTCGACGAGCTTGTGCCGCAGCGCGTAGCGCACGAGCGCCGCTTCGTGCGGCATCTGCATCTTTTCCAGAATCCGCGTCTTGTAGGTGCTGACCGTCTTCGCGCTCACGCATAGCGCCTGCGCGATTTCGGTCAGCGTCTGGCCGGCCGCGATGCGCCGGAACACGTCGAACTCGCGGTCGGACAGCCGCTGATGCGGCAGCGTGTCGGCCGGCTCGTTGAGGCTTTGCGCGAACTGCTCGGCCATCGCGAGACTGACGTACACACCGCCGGACGCGACCTTCGTGACCGCGCCGACCAGCTCCGCACTGGCACTTTCCTTCGTCAGATAGCCCGACGCGCCCGCGCGGAACGCGCGCACCGCGTACTGCTGTTCGGCGTGCATCGTCAGCACGAGCACGCGCAGCGCGGGTTTCTCGTCCTTGATCTGCTTGATCAATTCGACGCCGTTGCGGCCCGGCATCGACAGGTCGAGCACGAGCACCTGCGCAGGCGTCGCGCGGACGAGCGCGATCGTCGACGGGCCGTCGCTCGCTTCGCCGGCCACTTCGAAACCGGTCGCGTTCTGAAGGATGTGCCGCAGACCGTCGCGCACGAGCGTATGGTCGTCGGCGATGAGCACCTTGATCATGAGATGGGGTTGTCCTGTTCAACGTTGCCGAGCGGCAGGGCGACGGTGATCGAGAAGCCGCGCGCCGGCGCGGTATCGATCGTTACGGTGCCGCCGAGCATGTGCGCGCGCTCGCGAATGCCGATCAGCCCGAACGATTTGTCCTCGTGTGCGGGGCCGCCGGGCGGTGCGCCGTGGCCGTTGTCGGCGACGCGCAGCACGCAGAAACCGTCTTCGACGTCGAGCCGCAGCGCGACGCGCGTCGCATCCGCATGGCGCGCGACATTCGTCAGCGCTTCCTGGACGATGCGGAACAGCGTGGTCGCGCCCGCGTTCGTGAAGGCGATGCCGCCCGTTTCGACATGGCGTTCGACGTCGATGCCGTAGCGGTTCGTGAAATCGTTGGCGAGCCATTCGATCGCCGGCACGAGGCCGAGATCGTCGAGCATCACGGGCCGCAGATCGGCCGCGATGCGCCGCACCGACGCGACCGTCGCGTCGATCAGCTTGCGCATGCCCTGCAGATGCGCGAGCACGGTCGGGTCGGGCGCCGCGTCGCCCGGCGTGCGCAGCCGCTGCTCGACAACCGACAGATCCATCTTCAGCGCGGTGAGCTGCTGACCGAGATCGTCGTGCAGTTCGCGCGCGATGCGCGTCTTTTCCTCTTCGCGCACGTTCTGCAGATTCGCGGAGAGCTCGCGCAGTTCTTCGCGCGACTGCCTCACCGCGTTCTCGGCGCGCAGCCGCTCGGTGATGTCGCGCAGCATCACCGTGTACAGCTTGCCGGAGCCGTCGCGGATCTGCGAGATCGACGCTTCGATCGGAAACTCCTCGCCGTTCGCGCGCAGGCCGAACAGCACGCGCTGGCGTCCCATTTGCCGCTCCGACACGCCCGTCACGCCGAACTGGTCGACGTGCTTCGCATGCGCCGCGCGAAACCGTTCGGGGATGAAGCGCGACAGCGGCGCGCCGATCGCTTCCATCGCCGATACGCCGAACACCTGCTCGGCCATCGGATTGAAGATCACGACCGTCTGCTTCTCGTCGATCGTGATGATCGCCTCCATCGACGAGCGGATGATGCCCATCATGCGCGCTTCGTTCAGATGACGGCTGCCGGCGCCCGCGTCGCCCGCGGCGGCCGCGCGGCTACGCATGAGCGCGTGGACGAGCACCGCGAACGCGATCGACGCGAGCAGCCCGGCCGCGAGCACGGTGGCGGCCGCGCGCTGCGCGCCCGTTGCGCTCGGCCGCCCGTCGGCCGAATACGCGAGCGTGAGCGCGGTGCCGCCGAAATTGAGGACCTCGGTGCGCCGCATCAGGTATGGCGACGTCGCGGCCTCGTCGGTCGTCGTCTCGGCGCTGACGATCGGGCGCGGATCGCTGCCCGCGCCGATCTTCAGGTCGATCCCGCGTTCCGCGTCGAGCGCGCGGTCGATCAGCCGCTGCGGGCTCAACGCGGCGAACAGGATGCCGTCCGGCTCGAGGTCGCTCGCGACGGACGGTGCGCCGGCAGCGCGCCGCGTAGCGGCAACCGGCACGAACAGCGTCAGCGTGCGTGCGTCGTAGGACAGATCGTCGTCGGCCGGATGCACGCCGAGCGCAACTTCGCCGGTACGCAGCGTGCGCGCGAGCGCCTGTGCATCCGGTGCGCCGAAGCGCACGACCGGCGCGACGGACGGCGGTGCGCTCAGCGTTGCGGTCGCGAGCGGGCCGGCCGGCATCGGCGCGTGTCCGGCGAGTGCGGCGCGCGTCGCATCCGACAGCGGCGCGTAGCCGAGCTGCCGAACCGGCGAGCGGCTGGCGTCGAGATCGAGCGATTGGGCGTACCGCGTCCATTGTTCGGGCGTCATCTGCGGGACGAGCGCAAGCGCGCCGCGCGCGCTGTCGAGTATCCCGACGCCGGCCAGCAGTTCGTGGCGCAGCATCGCGGTCACGCGCGCGGTACGGCGCTCGAAGCGCGCATGGACGGCGTCCTGCCACTCGTCGCGCACCAGCAGCGCGACGCCGAGCGACAGCGCCGCGCCGATCACGAGCGCCGCGGTGCCGGCCGCAAGCGGCTGGCGTAACATGGTCCGGAAGCGCGCGGGCTCTCGGGCGCCACGGGTTGGGGTTCCTCTGGCTGTCATTGGCTGGCCATTCTGTTGTCCGCCACCCGGGCACTCGGGCGACGCGCGCTGCCCGGGCGAGAGCCGCGCCCGGCACAGTCGATGTGTTTTCAACGCGAAATTGTGCTCGCTTTGGGCGTTTTTTGTAATAGGGTCGGTTAAATCGGGCGCGGGCCGGCCGGTGCTCGCGTGCAGGATGCGCGTCGGCGCGATCGGAGGGACGGACATGTACAAGCGGATTTTCGTCGGGCTCGACGGCAGCCCGAGTGCGCGTCTCGCACTGAACGAGGCGATCCGGATCGCGGCCGCCTCCGGCGGCACGATCACGTGTGCGTACGTAGTCGAGCATCGGCCGCGGCTCGTCGACGTCGGCGCCGGTTTCCCCGAGACGCCGGACGACGACGCAGCGGCCGCCGATGTCGCGACAGCCGTGCTCGACGAAGCAAAAGCAGTGCTCGCGCAGCGGCAGGTGCCGGGCACCGTGCGCGCGCTCGACGCATACGGCGAGGAGGTCGCGGCGGTGCTGATGCGCACCGCGGCCGAAGCCGATGCCGATCTGATCGTGATGGGCACGAGCGGCCGGCACGGGCTGCGTCGGCTGCTGCTCGGCAGCGTGGCCGAATCGCTGCTGCGCGCGGCCGATCGCCCCGTGCTGCTGGTCCGGCACGACGAGCCGGTGCCGGCGCCGGCGCCGACTCGCACGTAATCGCGCGTAATCGCGCTCGGCCGCGGCACGTGCCACGCAGCGGCGCCGGCGGTTGCATCGCGGCTATCACTTCTGGCAGGATCGGCCCAAGCCGTCGATCGTCGTCGCGTTGTCTGCGTCCGCGATGCGGGCCTCGCGCGCATGGCCGCGGCGCCCGATGCCGTGCCGCATTCGTCGGCGTGCGGCCGGTCTCGCGACCGTCCGCTCGCCGGATGCGGATTCGCCCCACTTACCGTTCTTCGTCGCCATGCCGATTTCCGCCGCGGACCTGATCCGCCAGTTCGACCTGCAGCCGCATCCCGAAGGCGGCTATTTCCGCGAAACCTACCGCGCCGCCGACACGGTCGTGCGTCCGTCCGACGACGCGCGTCGCGCCGCCTCCACCGCGATCTACTACCTGTTGTGCGATGGCGCCTATTCGTCGTGGCACCGGATCCGCTCCGACGAGGTCTGGCACTTCTATGCCGGCGATCCGCTCGAGGTATGGGTGCTCGACGAACGCGACGGGCTGACGATTCATCGGCTCGGCAATCCGCTCGTGCATCCGGGCACCGTGTTCCAGGCCGTCGTGCCGGCCGGACGCTGGTTCGGCGCGCGCTGCGCGTCGCCCGAGCAGGTCGCGTTCGTCGGCTGCACGGTGGCGCCGGGCTTCGAATTCGCGGAATTCGAGCTCGCCGACGCCGACGCGCTGGCCGAGGCGTTTCCCGAATATGCGGAGCACGTCGCCCGACTGGCGCCGCGCGCGCCCGGTTGAAGCGGGGCAGGGCGCCGGCCGGCATGCGCGCGGCGCCGGCGAAACCCGTTTAGAATGCGCGTCATGTAGTGCCGGTGCGCCGAGGTGGGTGCCGGCATTGCACAGCCGTATCGACGGCCGCCGTCGTCGCCCGGTCCGCATGTCATCCAGGAGCGCCGTCGTGTGGCATTTCCCGATCGCAATTCCATCGTCGCTCGGCCCGTGGGCCGTGTTCGCGAGCGTGCTGATCACGCAGCTCGGCGTGCCGGTGCCCGCCGTGCCGATGCTGATTCTCGGCGGCACGATGGCGGCGATGGGACAGGCCTCGTGGGCCAGCATGTTCGTCGCGGCCATCGGCGCGACGATGCTGGCCGATTCGCTGTGGTTCTTCATGGGCCGCACGCGCGGACGCCGGCTGCTGAATGCGCTCGTGCGCTTTTCGTTGTCGCTCGATACGACGTTGCGCTTCGCGCGTAACGTATTCGAAAGGTATGGCGCGCCGCTGCTCGTGCTGTCCAAATTTCTGCCGGGGCTCGGGCTCGTGTCGGCGCCGCTGCTCGGCACGACCGCCATCGGCGTCGGCGTGTTTCTGTTCTGGGATCTGGCGGGCGCGTCGCTGTGGGCGGCGTTCTGGTTGATCGGCGGCGCCGCGGTTCACGACCAGATCGTCCAGTTCGTGCTGTGGGTGCGCGCGAGCGGCGGCACGATCCTCGACGCGTTTCTTGCGATCTTCATCACGTTCGTGCTGTACCGCTGGGTGCGGCGGCTGCAGTTCCGCCGCTGGCTCGCGCAGGTGCGCATCTCGCCGCCGCAGCTCGTCGAGATGATGACGTCGAGCGAGCCGCCGCTGATTTTCGACGCGCGGCCGCGTGCGATCCGCGAGCGCGAACCGCGAGCGCGAACCGTACCGGATCGCCGGCGCGGTGCCGCTGGATCTCGAGTCGCCCGATCTGCTCGACCCGGAAGTGCTGAAGCGGCCGATCGTCGTCTATTGCGTGTGCCCGAACGAGGCGACGGCCAAGCGCATCGTCGCGCAGCTGCAGCGCAAGAAGATGATCCACAACATCCGCGCGCTGAAGGGCGGCCTCGATGCGTGGGAGAAGCACGGCTATCCGGTCGAGCCGATTCCGGCCGATCTCGATACGTCGCGTTATTTCGTGCGGCCGGAGCATGCGGCGCTGGGCGGCGAATATACGGTGCGCGCGACGTTGAGCAAATGACGATGCGGTTGCGGGTTGGCGTTGTTTTGGGCGTGGCTTGGGGCTGCTGGGGGCCGTAAGACTGCTGCCCGCATCACCGTACCTGTTCCGTCCTTGCTTTCTTGCGAGGACGCATTTCTCCCGGTTGTTTCGGTCGCGCTTCGATTGGAATGCGCGCCGATTCTATCGATCAAGTCTGAACCACTATCGACGGGCTTCCGTTTTTTTCTTGAATTGACAATTCGAGACAATTGCAAGGGCATTAATGCCTTGGTCCTCGCATTGCTGCGCTTTCGTTGCAGCGAAAATCAATACATCTGCCCGATAACCCGATCGTTTCCGGCGACCGCGTGTGAGTCGTTTCTGATAGCATCGCGCAGCGAAAGCGAAGCGCGGGGACTCGCTTCCTCTCGACGCGTCAATCGCAATATGCCCACGTTCGTTTCGCTCGAAACGTCTGCTCTGCCGGGCGATCGCCCCGCCGGTAGCGCGAGTCAGGACCGAGAAGTCGTTCAGGCCGGCGCGATCCGGAAAATCGCCGATCGGAAGAAGTCGAGCGTAGACGAGGGACGACGCTCTAATAACGCTGAATAAACGGTTGCGTTGCCGACTTGTCGCCCGGTCGCGACGATCGCGTGAACCGCACGTTGGAGAACACGAGAAAACGCCGAAGACCAACTGACCGTTATGCAGCAGATCGACTGTTTCGTACCGCATTCCATCTGGTGGCGTTTTCAACGATTTTCATATCGGACGCGCTACGCGCGACCGGCACATCGATGCAGCGGCTTCGACCACTGCCCGTTTTATTTCAACAAAAAAAGCGAGGTGAACCATGCAAGGACGGCGTATCTGGTTGGTGGGCCTGATGAGTACCACGATGCTATTGGCCGCATGCGGCGGCGACGGCGATGGAACCGCCAGCCCGGCAAGCAGTACAGCGAACGGCGACGCGGCCGGCACGACAACGAACCCGTCGCCGGCGCCCCCGTCTTCGGGAACGTCGACCGCGCCGCCGGCCGCTCAGGCCGCGTGCCGGCCGAACGGCAACTTTACCTATTCGGGCTCGGCCTCTCAGGTGGCCGCAAATAACGGGCAACTGGCCGTGCTCGTCGTGCCGACTTTGCCGCCCGAGTATGCGAAGAATCGAAACATGACGGCGCCGAACGCGCCCGCGTCGAGCCAGGTGCAGCAGGCCAGCGGCGCGTTCACGACACTCGCGAGCTCGGCCGAGGCAAGCGATTGCCTCGGGCTCGACCACGGCGCGGTGACGGAGATTCAGAGTGTCGGAACCGACGTCGCGATCGGTCGCTGGAACCGGGCGATGGACACCGACGGCAACACCTATACCGACACGCAGGGTGTGCACTATGCGGTCGGTACGCCGCTCCCGCTGACGGCGACGAGCGGCACGCTCGCGTGCACGCAGCTGATCGCGGACAACGTCGCCAGCCGCTACAGCGGCGACGCCGGCATCCTCGGATCGACTTCGGCGACGCTCGACCTCGGCACGCGGACGCTCAACAATCTGACGCTGTCGATCAATGCGGGAAATTCCAGCTACACGATGACGAGCCCGCAGTCGCCCTTGAACGGCGTGGCGACGGCCGGAACGTTGACGATCCAGTCGGTCGTCGTCGGCCACGATCCGGCGCAGCCGCTCGTGGCGGTCGGATATTCGACGACGCCTGCTGCCGGCCAGGGCGGAATCGGCGGCGTGGTCGTGCTGTCGTGCAAGTGACGGGCGATTGATGCGAGGGCGACTTCCGACGCGCTCGGAAGTCGCGTTGCGTTAATGCACCCGCCACCCAATCGAATTTCATCTCCATTTCCCGCACCCTCACGGCGAGAAAATCGGCTGGCGTAAAACCGCCGATCTTTCTTATAATCGCGCCTTCCTATTGGGTGCCGCCCATCGCGCACCCATCACGCGCGATTGTTCGCGCCGAAAGCGGTGGATTCCGTCGCCGCTCGCCGCCGCGCTCAGCCGCGCCGCGCGGGCCGCGCGCGGTTTCCGTGAAAGGCCCGACCGCTCATTCCGGATTGTTCCGGAAATCGCCGGTAATTCGCGGCGATTCCCGAAGGATGGACGCACTATCCGTATCGCTTTCCAGTCGGAAAGCGGTCGCGCCGGTTTTTCGTTTTCGGCACCGATAACGGCATCGACGCTCGCGCATCGACCTCGACACAATGACGCGGCCGCCGTGCGGCCGCGAGGAGACGGACTTGAAACAGCAAGAAGACCAGCTTCGCCGCGGGCTGGAAGAACGGCACATCAACCTGATGGCGCTCGGCGCGACGATCGGCGTCGGCCTGTTCCTCGGCTCGGCCACCGCGATTCGCGCGGCCGGCCCCGCGATTCTGCTGACCTATCTGCTCGGCGGCATCGTGATCTTCCTGATCATGCGCGCGCTTGGCGAAATGGCGATTACCAATCCCGTCGCGGGCGCGTTCAGCCGCTATGCGCGCGACTATCTCGGCCCGCTCGCGGGCTATCTGACCGGCTGGACCTACTGGTTCGTCTGGATCGTGACCTGCATGGCCGAAATCACCGCAGTCGGCGTCTACATGCACATGTGGTTCCCCGCCGTACCGAACTGGATCTGGGCGCTCGCCGCACTCAGCGCGATGGGTGCCGTGAACTTCATCGCGGTCAAGCTGTACGGCGAATTCGAATTCTGGTTCGCGCTGATCAAGATCGTCACGATCGTGCTGATGATCGTCGGCGGCGCGCTGATGATCGTGTTCGGCATCGGCAACGGCGGCGTCGCGACCGGGATCTCGAACCTCTGGACGCATGGCGGCTTCATGCCGCACGGCATCGGCGGCGTGATCGATGCGCTGCCGATCGTGATGTTCGCGTATCTCGGCGTCGAAATGCTCGGCCTCACCGCGGGCGAAGCACGCAACCCGGAGAAGTCGCTGACGAAGGCCGTGAACTCGGTGTTCTGGCGCGTGCTGATTTTCTACATCGGCGCGCTGTCGGTGATCATGTCGATCTATCCGTGGGACCAGATCGGCACGCAGGGCAGCCCGTTCGTGATGACGTTCTCGCGGCTCGGCATTCCGGCCGCGGCCGGCATCATCAACTTCGTCGTGCTGACGGCGGCCCTGTCGTCGTGCAACAGCGGCCTGTTCAGCACCGCGCGGATGCTCTACAACCTCGCGCAGCAAGGCCAGGCACCGCGCGTGCTCGGCCGCGTCAATGCGAGCGGCGTGCCCGTCTATGGCGTGATCGTCTCGGTCGCGCTGCTGCTGGTCGGTGTGCTGCTGAACTACCTCGCGCCGCAGCACGTGTTCGTGTGGCTCACGTCGGTGTCGACGTTCGGCGCGATCTGGACGTGGTGCGTGATCCTGATCGCGCAGATGCGCTTCCGCCGCACGCTGTCGGCCGACCGCGTCGCGCGCCTGCCGATTCGCGTGCCGTTCTATCCGCTCGGCTCATACGCGGCGCTCGCGTTTCTCGCGTTCGTCGTCGTGCTGATGGCGTTCACGCCCGATACGCGCGTCGCACTCGTGATCGGCCCGCTGTGGATCGTGCTGCTCGGTATCGCGTACACGGTGTGCTACGCGAAGCGCCCGGCCGTATCGACGCCGAAGTCCTGAGCGGTCGACGCCCGCGCGCGTCCTGCGTGCGCCATCCGGGCCCGCGCGTGCGCTGATCTCGATCATGCACGCACGGGCCGATACGCTTTATCCTGTCCCGATCGCTGGTCCGCGCTTCGCGTGGCCATCCGCCGATTCGTTCCGCGCCGGTCGTCCGTGGCCGCCGCGCGCGGCGCTGCGCGAAGCTCCCGTCGTCGTTGGCGACGACGCGTACGCACGGAGGCCTTCGCCATGCAGCCTGCCCAGTCCGCCCGGTCGATCGCGCGCGTCGCGCTCGCGATCGACCCGACACCCGAATCGCTGTCCGCCGCCCGCTATGTCCGCACCTTGCTGCGTCCCGGCATGCAACTGCGAATCGTTTGCGCGATCGACAACCCGCGCCTCGTGCTGCCCGACATTCCGCGCATCGATGCGTTGCTGACGTCGGCGCGCAAGGAAATGACGCACGACGCGCAGGCGACGATCGAACGCACCCTTGCACTGTTCGCGGACAGCGACGTCGAGCTCGAACCCGCGATCGTCGATACGTCGATCACCGGCGGCTCGGTCGCCGACGCGCTCGCGAACGACACCTCGCAGTGGGGCGCCGACGTGCTCGTAGTCGGTGCGAATCCGCATCACGGGCTGCTGCGGCTCGTGGAAGGTGCGATGTCGGACACGCTCGCGACGCGGGCGCATTGCGCGCTGCTGCTCGTCCCTGCGTCGTATGCGCGCGAGTCGGACGGCCCGCTGCAGCGGCTGATGTTTGCCGTCGACGGCAGCGAGCCGTCGCTTCATGCGGTCGAGGTGGGGCTCGGCTTCGCGGCGCCGCAGACGCTGCTCTACGCGGCCTACGTCGTGGACCGCGCCGTTCGGCTCACCGACATCGTGCCGGTGCGCGCGCTCGAGAACGCCTATCGCGCCGAAGGCGAGGATGCGCTGGCGCGTGTCGCGCCGATGCTGCATGCGACCGGCAACCCGACGCGGCGCGGCATCGTCGAGACGCGCCCGACGAGCGACGACGTCGCGCACGCGCTGATGCGCGATGCGGTGCACTGGCATGCGGAACTGCTCGTGGTCGGCACGCACGGCCGGCGCGGCATTGCGGCATGGCTGATCGGCAGCGTCGCGCGGCGTGTCGCGCATCTGGCCGAGGTGCCCGTGCTGCTCGTACGCGGACAAGGCCGCTGAAGGCGCACGAAACGCGCAGCGCTTGATCTGCGTCAGAAACGGCGCACGGCGCGCATGCGACAGTGGCAGGCCATTCGACGCAGCGCGCCGCACCGTGCATGCGCAGCGGCAACGATGCAGCGCGGCGCGCGCCGGGCATGCGGCACACCGCCGAATCGTCACCGCCGCATGCTGTGCCGCTTGCACGCACGGACCGTCTTTTTCTGCGACCGGCCGCATCGCCCGCCACCGACGAATCGCGAACTCTCTGGCACGAGGGTAGGCTGCCGCAAGGCGGCCCTGGAAGAAGGGCGGGATGCTGCGCATCCCGCGCGCTTTCCGGCATCGCCGGCATCGTATGGGTGCGCGGTCCGGGCGATCGCGACCCTTGACGTCGCATTTCGGCGAGTCTAAGTTGCACGCTACGGCGACGCGCCGACATGCACGCGGTGCATGTCCATCCGCCGCGACGCGTCCGGGGTGGCGCGACATGTTCATCGATCCTGCGCGAACGGCCTGCCTCGGCCGCCTTTCATTGATCGCGCGCAAGCAAGCCGCGGCGCACCGCACGCCGCACGGCTTCCGACTCGTTACGCTTTCCTTGCCGTTCCGTTTCCGTCACTTCGACCGTCAGGAGTCCGTCGATGTCACAGGACGATTTACTCGATTCGCTGAAGGAAGCTGCCGCGCGACGTGCGATCGACGCGGAGCAATTGCATGCGATGCTCGACGCCGAGATACGCGCGCTGTCGTCCGGCGCGCGCGTGCACGACTACATCCGCGTGATCGCGATCCGCCATCTGCGCGAACGGATGCGCGAGAACGCCGATATCGTGCCGGATCCCCGTTCACGTGGTGCCGGCGACGATTCCCCCGGCGCCGACGCACGTTCGGGTCCCTGACGGTCCCGGCATGACGTGACGCGCGCCGAGGCTCGGCCCGAACGGACCGAGCACCGAGCGCGCGCGTTTCGTCAGACGTTTCATCGATTTGTCACGGACCGCTCAAGTCGGCGACGCACGTGCCGTTTACCCGGTGAATCCCTCCACCGGGCGTTTGTGCACCCTTACCGAGTCGTCGCCATGTTTTCGTCCATCCGCACCCGCATCCTCGCCGCGTGCGTCGCCATCGTCGTGTTCGCGCTCGTCGCTACCACCCTCATCAACTATTTCATTGCGCGCGCGTACAACGACGATGCGATCGATCGCAACCTGACGTCGGTTGCCAGCGGCCACGTAGTCGGGATCGCGGACTGGGTCGCGACGCGGCGCCGGATGGTCGAGTCGCTGCAGGACGCCGCGCTGTCCGCCGATCCGCTGCCGGTGTTCAAGCAGATGGCGGCCGCGGGCGGCTTCACGAACGTCTATGCGGGCTATGCCGACAAATCGTTCCGGTTTTCCGATCCGACCGGCATTCCCGCCGACTACGATCCGACCGGCCGGCCGTGGTACCGGCAGGCGGCGCAGGCCGGCAAGCCGGTCGTGACGCCGCCGTATGTGGATGCCGGCACCGGCAACCTGGTCGTCACGTTCGCGGTGCCGATTCTGCGCGACGGCGCGCTGAAGGGCGTCGTCGCGGCCGACGTCGGCATGGACAGCGTGATCGCGAACGTGAAGTCGATTCATCCGACGCCTGCCAGCTTCGGGATGTTGATCGACAGCAGCGGCCACGTGGTGGCGCATCCCGACTCGAAGCTGACGCTGAAGCCGGTCGCCGACCTGTCGCCCGATCTCGGTGCGATTCCCGCGGCGTCGCTCGCGGGTGCGAGCGCGCCGGTCGAGGTGCACGTCGGCGACGACGCGAAGCTCGTACGCGCGCAGCCGGTGCCGGGCACGGACTGGTACGCGCTCGTCGCGCTCGACAAGGCCGATGCGACGGGCGGCATGCGCTCGCTGCTGACCGCTTCGCTGATCACGATGATCGTGATCGTCGCGGTCGCGTCGTTGATCGTCGGTGCAATCACGACGACCGCGTTTCGCCGCCTGTCGCAGGTGCGGCTCGCGATGGCCGAGATCGGCTCGGGCGGTGGCGATCTGACGCAGCGGCTGCCGGCCGAGGGCCGCGACGAAGTGGCCGACATCGCGCGCTCGTTCAACCGCTTCGTCGACAAGCTGAGCGACGTGATCCGGCAGATTCGCGACGCGAGCGAATCGGTGCGCACGGCGGCGAACGAGATCGCGGCGGGCAATCAGGATCTGTCGTCGCGCACCGAATCGGCGGCGGCGAGCCTCGAGGAAACGGCCGCGTCGATGGAGCAGATCACCGCGACGGTCGGCCAGTCGGCCGCCGCAGCCGGTCAGGCGGACGAGCGCGCGGCCGCCGCGTCGCGCATCGCGTCGCGCGGCGGCGCGGTCGTGTCGGACGTCGTCGCGACGATGGCGAAGATCGAGGAAGCGTCGGGCCGGATCGGCGACATCATCGGCGTGATCGACGG
>NZ_KV786896.1:2278-5174 GCF_001806955.1 Burkholderia sp. HMSC10F09 | reverse complement strand
CCTCGCGCTGAACGCCGCCGTCGAAGCGGCGCGCGCGGGCGAGCAGGGGCGTGGCTTCGCGGTGGTCGCGCAGGAAGTGCGCAGTCTCGCACAACGCAGCGCGCAGGCCGCGCGCGAAGTGAAGGTGCTCGTCGAATCGACGGTCGACAGCGTGTCGGCCGGCTCCGGGCAGGTGCGGCAGGCTGGCGAGACGATGCGCGAAATCGTGTCGAACGTCGCCAACGTGACGACGATCATCTCCGAGATCACGCATGCGGCGAACGAACAGACGCGCGGTATCCAGGAAGTGAACCGCGCGGTCACGCAGCTCGACGAGATGGTTCAGCAGAACGCGGCGCTGGTCGAACAGTCGACCGCGGCGGCGTCGGCGCTGCAGACGCAGGCGAACGCGCTCGCGTCGACGGTCGGCCAGTTCAGGGTCGCGTAGCGCGTTCGCCGGACGCCGGGCGCGCGGCGTCGTCGCCGGCCTCGCGCATCAGCGCGAGCCGGTTGTACAGCGTCTTCAGGCTGATGCCGAGCGCCTTCGCCGCGAGCGGCTTGTTGCCCTCGAAATGGCGCAGCGTCGCGGCGATGAAGCGTTGCTGCGCATGATGCAGCGTCGCCCCGAGCGGCAGCGAGATCGCGTCGTCGTGCATCAGGTCGGCCGGCACCGGTTGCTTCGGCAGCGTGACGTCGATTCCGTCGTCCGCCAGGATGTACGCGCGCTCGATCGTATTGCGCAGTTCGCGCACGTTGCCGGGCCACGAGTACGCACGCAGCGCCGCGATCGCCGCATCGGTCAGCCGCTTGTCGGAGCGGTGCCGCGCATTGAGCGCCGCGACGAACTCCTGCGCGAGCACCTCGACGTCGCCCTCGCGCTGACGCAGCGGCGGCACGACGAGCGCGAATGCGGCGAGCCGGTAGAACAGGTCTTCGCGCAGGCGGCCGTCGCGCACGGCGTCGGCCGGATTGTGGCGCGTCGCGGACACGATCCGCACGTCGAGCGCGATCGCTTCCGTGCCGCCGACGCGCAGGATCGTGTTCGACTCCAGTGCGCGCAGCAGCTTCACCTGCAGCGCGGCGGGCATTTCGGCGATTTCGTCGAGCAGCAGTGTGCCGCCGCGTGCGGCTTCGAAGAAGCCGGTGTGCTGCGCGGTCGCGCCGGTGAAGCTGCCTTTTTCGTGGCCGAACAGCTGCGACTCCGCGATGTCGGGCGGAAT
Source organism: Burkholderia sp. HMSC10F09 (assembly GCF_001806955.1). Classification (NCBI taxonomy): domain Bacteria; kingdom Pseudomonadati; phylum Pseudomonadota; class Betaproteobacteria; order Burkholderiales; family Burkholderiaceae; genus Burkholderia; species Burkholderia sp. HMSC10F09. The sequence goes on along the minus strand of NZ_KV786896.1, from coordinate 3,975 downwards.
CGCGCCGCAGTTGACCGCGACGAACGGCCCGTTGCGCCGCGGGCTGAGCTCGTGCAGCCGACGCGCGACGATGTCCTTGCCCACGCCGCTTTCCCCCGCGATCATCACGCTCGCGCCGGTCGGCGCGACTTTCTCGATGCGCGCGAGCAGCGCACGCATTGCGGCCGAGCGGCCGGACAGCCGGCGTTCGTCTGCGCGTTTCGCGCGGGACGACGTTTCCCGCGGCGGCTTCAGCATGTCGGTTGGCACTTCGATGTCACGCAATTCGTCCATTTGGAATACCGGGTATCGACAACGCGGGCGGCGCGAAGGTGCCGGCGCATAGAAATTTCCAATGCGCACGGCGCTGGCGATCGCTCGCGTGCCTTTTTTCGATCGACAGCCGCCTGGCATGCACGGTCGGGGGCAGGATTTCAAAACGATCCCATGCTTTTTTACAGAAAGCTAATGAAAAATCGTGCGTCCTGGCGCGTGCTTTGCGGCGACCGAGGTATCGCAGCGGGATAGCGGGGCCCCATCCGCGACGAAACGCGCTGTCATCTTCGCACGGCGCGCGCCGCGACATGGCGCAGCGTTGCACATCGCGGCCCGGCAACGCGCGGTGCGCACCGTCCCGCGCCCGTGCGTGCGCCGCGCCGTGCCGCTGCCGGCCGCCGCGGGCTGCGGCGCTCGGACCGTCGCGGTGGTGGCGTCGGCAGGTATGACGGTTGCTTGCCGCGTGTCGCTCGCCCGGCCCGTTCGACGGTATGCCGGACCGCCCGGGCGGCACGCCGCCGCGCGAAGGATGCCGGCGCGAATGCAGGAACGCAATGAGGACCGTTACCCGTGAACTATTCCGGCAGGGTGCATGGGTCGTGCTGGCCGTCGGCGTCGCGTGCGCGCTGCAGGCGGGCGCGATTCGCGTGGTCGGCGCGCATGCGCCGTTTGCGCCGTTGCCTTTTTATGCAGGCGTCGCCGCCGCCGCGTGGCTGACGTCGCTCGCCGGCGGCCTCGCCGCGATCGTCGCGAGCACCGTCGTGATCGCTGCGCTCTGGTGGCGCGACGCGCCGACGGCGACATGGCTGGCCGACGCCGGCACGTTCGTCGCGATCGGCGTGATCGAATGCGCGCTGATCGCAGCCGTCAGGCCGTTGTTCGCGCGCACGCGTGCGGTCGACGACGCGCGCGACGCACGCCGGGAGCCGGCGGCTGCACCGCCTCCATCCGAGGACGTGCTGTTGCGCCGCGTGGTCGATGCGTCGCCCGATGCGATCGTCGGCGTCGACGGCGCGCGGCGGATCGTCAGCTGGAACCGCGCGGCGCAGCGCATCTTCGGCGCCGACGCGGCGACGATGATCGGCCGCGACGTGACGACGCTGTTCGCGCCGCGCTGGCTGCGGCGTCAGCCGGTGCCCGCGTCGATCGACGAGGTACACGCGCCGGTCGGGCCGATCGACGTGCTGTGCATGCGGCAAGACGCACACTGCTTTCGCGCGACGTTTGCGGCATCGCCGATCGTCGATGCGAACGGGCATGTCGACGGCCTCTCGATGACGCTGCGCGAGGCGCGCGAGCGCCGTCGCGACGAGCGGCGCGATCGCCTGTCGCTGCGCGGCGCGCGCGACGCCCGTGTGCAGGCCGACACGGCGAACCGGCTGAAGGACGAACTGCTCGCGACCGTGTCGCATGAATTGCGCACGCCGCTGAACGTGATCTAC
>NZ_KV786896.1:0-2258 GCF_001806955.1 Burkholderia sp. HMSC10F09 | reverse complement strand
ATTGCGCACGCCGCTGAACGTGATCTACGGCTGGGTCGAGGTGCTGCGCAGCGTCGACGGACAGGGCTTCGCGCAGCAGGCGGTCGACGCGATCGATCGCAGCGCGCGTTCGCTCGCGCGGATGGTCGGCGATCTGCTCGACGCGTCGTCGCTTGCGACCGGCAAGCTGCGTCTGGAGCGTACGCCGGTCGACGTCGCGCGCGTCGTGCACGACGCGGCGCGCGAGTTCGGCGCGCCCGCGCATGCGAAGGGCATCACGCTCGTCACGGAAGGCGCGGGCACGGCGTGCGTGATCTCCGCCGACGCGGAGCGGCTGCATCAAGTGCTGTCGAACCTGCTGTCGAACGCGATCAAGTTCACGCCGAGCGGCGGACGCATCGTCGTGTCGCTCGCACGCGTCGACGCGCACGTCAGTCTGTCGGTGGCCGATACGGGGCAAGGGATGGCGCCCGAAGCGCTGCCGCATCTATTCGATCCGTTCAACCGTCCGGCCAATGCGCCGGCATCGCCGCAGCGCGGCCTCGGGCTCGGCCTGTCGATCGTGCGCAACATCGCGGAGCTGCACGGCGGATCGGTGGAGGCGGCCAGCGAAGGGCCCGGTCGCGGCCTGACCGTCTCGGTCACGCTGCCGGCCGGCTGGGAGGCGGACATGGCGGCCGTTCCGCTCGGCGCCGTGGATAGCGTGCCGGCGGCGGCACTCGAACACCAGCGCGTGCTCGTCGTCGACGACGAGCCGACGTCGCGCGCGAGCCTCTCGGCCGCACTGCGGACGCTCGGCGCGCAGGTGTCCACCGCGCAGTCGGGGCGCGACGCGCTCGCGAGCATCGAGCGCGATCCGCCGACCGTCGTGCTATCGGACATCGCGATGCCCGACGGCGACGGATTCTGGCTGATCGAGCGCGTGCGGCGTCTGCCCGGGCGCCACGCGCGCATGCCGGTGGTCGCCGTGACCGCGCATGCGGGCGTCGCGGATCGGCAGCGGGTGATGGCCGCCGGCTTCGACGCGTATCTGTGCAAGCCGGTCGACGTGCCGACGCTCGCGAGCGCGATCGACGACGTGACGGCCCGTCGCACGCGCGAGAAGGACGGACCGGAACGGTAATGACGGCAAGCGCGGCCGGGCGGTCGCGCGCCGGCAGCGGAGGACGGGAGGACGACATGAACGAAACGAAACACGCGCCGCGCGCGAATGCGCAGCCGGCGCCGCCGCGCGTCGAACGTCGGCCGCCGGTTGCCGCAATCGCGCGCATACTGGTGTTGTCGTGTGCATGGATCGCGGTGCCTCTTCCGGCGGCGGCCGAGCAGGGCGTCGGCGCGAAGCTCGCGAGCCAGGCGTCGGCCGTCGGCAGCCAGCTGCGCGACGCGACGATCGCGTCCCGCGTCAGGGCCGCGCTCGTCGCGGAGCGCGGGCTCGCGTCCGGCGATATCGACGTGCAGGTACGCGATCACGTGGCCGAGCTGACGGGCACCGTGCCCGACGATCGGCAACGCGCGACCGCGCTCCGCGTCGTACGCGACGTGGACGGCGTACACGGCGTGCGCGACAAGCTGCAGATACGCCCGAAGTAACGTGATGCGCGGGCAAGCGCCGGGCCGATCGGGCGTCGCGCGCCTTGCGGCCCGGCGCGGCACCGTGCAGGAGGGTTCGACATGGACACCATCATCGCGGGCCGTTTCTCGACGCTCGAGCAGGCGGAACGCTGCGCGCAGCAGCTGCGCGGCCACGCCATGCATCGGGACGACGTGAAGGTCTTCTTTCTCAATCCGCCGGGCCAGCATGCGCTGTTCTGGCTCGGCGGCGACGTCTATGCGGATTCCGCCGCCCGGCCGGGCGGGCTGGGCGCGCTCGAAGGCGTCGCGATCGGTGCTGTCGTCGGCGCGGCCGGCGCGGCGGTGCTGTCGATCGGCGGCCTGCATTCGTCGTTCGTGTGGCTCGGCGTGCCGCTCGTCGGCGCGTATATCGGCGCGCTGTGCGGGGCGCTCGGCCGGATGCGCGGCGATGCGCCCGAAGGCCGCGGCGCGCTGCGCGAGTGCGAACACGGCGTCGTGCTCGCCGCGCACGTGACGCGGCGTACGGCCACGTTCGCGCAACGCACGCTCGTGGCGAACGGCGCGCTGTCGGTGGAGCGCGTCGACGGCGCATGGGATCACGGCGCGTGGACCGACTTCTTCACGTCGGGGCATCGGCCGGCATGACGGGCGCCGGCGCCGGCCGCGACACCGCTCGCCGCGCAGCCGCGTGGCGTTGGGCGCGGCCG
>NZ_KV786895.1:0-5025 GCF_001806955.1 Burkholderia sp. HMSC10F09 | reverse complement strand
GGGCGCGAGCAGCCGCATCTCGCCGCAGCCCGGCTGCGCGGCCAGCAGCTCGATCAGCCCGCCGACCGGCCAGCCGCCGCCCGGCAGTTCGGCGGACAGCGGCGCGAAGCCCGTGTCGATCGTGCGCGGACCGCCGCGCGCGAGCTGCGAGCCGCGCCAGAGCGACGGATGAAGGGATTCGGGGGACAGGAATGAAGCGGACATCATGCGACTCGATGCTGTATGGATATACAGTATAGAGGATCGCGTTAGGCGCTGTCAGGCCTCAACAAAAAGGGTCATGCAGATTGCCGGAGCCGCCCCCAGGCGGCTATGCGCCCGCAAACGACGCGGGCCACCGCGGCGACGCGCACGCTGCGCGCCAGCCGCGGCGGCCCGATTGGCCGAGCGGGCGCTCAGCCCAGCAGTAGCGCGTCGTCGTCGAGCTGCTCGTGCCGCACCTTCTCGAACATCTGCAGCAGATCCGGCACGTCGAGCCCGCGACGCGCGTCGCCCGACACGTCGAGCACGACCTGCCCCTGATGCAGCATCACCGTGCGATCGCCGTAATCGAGCGCCTGCCGCATGCTGTGCGTGACCATCATCGTCGTCAGCTTGCTGTCGGCGACGATGCGCGCGGTCAACTCCAGCACGAACGCGGCCGTTTTCGGATCGAGCGCGGCCGTGTGCTCGTCGAGCAGCAGGATCCGCGACGGTCGCAGCGACGCCATCAGCAGGCTCACCGCCTGACGCTGGCCGCCCGACAGCAGCCCGATCCGGTCGGTCAGCCGGTTCTCGAGGCCGAGGTTCAGCAGGCGCAGCTTGTCGCGGAACAGCTCGCGCGACGGACGATCGAGCGCCGCGCGAAACCCGCGCCGCGCGCCGCGCGCCATCGCGAGCGCCATGTTCTCCTCGATCGTCAGCGCCTCGCAGGTGCCGGCCATCGGATCCTGGAACACGCGCGCGACGAGATGCGCACGGTCCCATGCGGGCTGGCGCGTGACGTCCGTGCCGTCGATCGCGATGCGGCCCGAATCGACGCGCTGGTCGCCGCTGATCGCATTCAGGAACGTCGACTTGCCGGCGCCGTTCGAACCGATCACCGCGACGAACTGGCCGTCGGGAATCTCGAGCGACAGCCCGCGCAGCGCGCGCGTCTCGATCGGCGTGCCGGGATTGAACGTGAGTTTGAGGTCTTGTGCGGACAGCATGTCATGCCCCTCCGTTCTTGCGCGCGAACAGCTTCTTGCGCGTCGCCGGCAGCACCAGCGCGATCGTGACGAGCGCAGCCGTCACGAGGTTCAGGTCCTGCGCCTTCAGGCCGATGAATTCGCTGTTCAGCGCGAGCGCGATGAAGAAGCGATAGACGATCGCGCCGAGCACGACCGCGAGCGTCGTCAGCACGAGCCGGCGCGCGGGCAGCAGCGTCTCGCCGATGATCACCGCCGCGAGCCCGATCACGATCGTGCCGATCCCCATCGAGATGTCGGCGCCGCCCTGCGTCTGCGCGAACAGCGCGCCGGCGAGCGCGACGAGCGCGTTCGACAGCGCCATCCCGGCGAGCGTCGCACGGCCCGTCGCGATGCCTTGCGCGCGCGCCATCCGCGGATTCGCGCCGGTCGCGCGCATCGCGAGACCGAGCTGCGACGAGAAGAACCAGTCGAGGCCGAGCTTCGCGACCACGACGACGAGCGCGAGCAGCGCCGGACGCAGCACGTAGTCGGGCAGCCAGTCGGGCTGCAGCACCGTGAAGACGGTCGGCTCGGTGATCAGCGGCACGTTCGGACGGCCCATGATCCGCAGGTTCACCGAATAGAGCGCGATCATCATCAGGATGCTGGCGAGCAGATCCATGATCTTCAGGCGCACGTTGAGCCAGCCCGTCACGAACCCGGCGAGTGCGCCCGCGACGATCGCGAGACAGGTCGACGTGAACGGGTCGTAGCCGGCGGAGATCAGCGTCGCGGCGACCGCGCCGCCGAGCGGAAAGCTGCCGTCGACGGTCAGGTCGGGGAAGTTGAGGATGCGAAACGAGATCAGCACCCCGAGGGCGACAAGACTGAAGATCAGGCCGATCTCCAGCGCACCCAGAAACGAGAACAGAGACATGATGGAAAATCCTGTTGCCTCCCGGCCGCGCGTGTGCGGCCGGGCCAAGCGAACGAGCGGCCCCGGTGGGGGCCGCCCGTCCGGCGGTGTCGAGCAGGCCCCGATCGGGCCTTCGGGCGCAGCCGGCAGGCTGCGGCTTACTTGATGACCGTCTTCGCTTCCTTCACGAGATCCGGCGAGAGCGTCACGCCCTGCTTCGCCGCCGCGCCCGTGTTCACGAACAGTTCGAGGTTGCTGCTCGTCTCGGAGGCGATCGCGCCCGGCTTCTCGCCCTTCAGGATACGCGCGACGACCTTGCCCGTCTGCCGGCCGAGGTCGCCGTAGTTGATGCCGAGCGCCGCGATGCCGCCGCGTTTCACGCTGTCGGTGTCGCCGGCGACGAGCGGAATCTTCGCCTCGTTCGCGACCTTCACGAGCGCTTCGTACGCGGACACGACGTTGTTGTCGGTATTCGTGTAGATCACGTCGACCTTGCCGATCAGGCTCTTCGCGGCCGGGCCGATGTCGACGGTGCGCGGCGCGGCCGCTTCCTTCAGCGTCATGCCCTGCTTCGCGAGAATCTCCTTGAGCTCCTTCACGACGACGACCGAATTCGCCTCGCCCGGGTTGTAGACCATGCCGACCGTCTTCGCCTTCGGCACGACACGCTTGATCAGCGCGACCTGGCGATCGAGCGGCAGCTTGTCCGACACGCCCGTCACGTTGGTGCCCGACGGACCCCAGCCCTTCACGAGCTGCGCTGCGACCGGATCGGTCACGCCCGAATAGACGACCGGCACGCTCTTGGTGGCCGCGACGACCGCCTGCGCGGCCGGCGTCGCGATCGCGACGATCACGTCGGGCTGGTCGCCGACGAACTTGCGCGCGATCTGCGCGGCCGTGCCGGTGTTGCCCTGCGCGCTCTGGTATTCCCACTTAAGCTTGTCGTCGCCGTAGCCTTCCGCCCTCAGTTCCGCACGCACGCCGTCGCGGATCGCATCGAGTGCCGGGTGATCGACGATCGACAGCACCTTGACGGTTTGCGCGTGCGCGGCGCCGGCGAGCGCGAGTGCGGCCACGCCGGCCGTGATCGAACGGATCGCGAAAGTCTTGAAACGCTTCATGGGTGAGTCTCCCCCGTATTGTCGGTTCTGGATGATGGATTTCGCGCCGCGGCGGGCACCGCCCGCGCGAAACGGCGGCGGCCGGCCCGCGCGCGTGCCCCGGGAAGGCACGCGGCGGCGAACGCACGAGCATACCATTTCCGCAGACCACCGCCTGACTCCGCGCTTTCGTGCGCCGCGCCGCCGCCGCGGCCCGACGCGGCCCGACGCGTGCAGCGCTTTACGCTATGCTGTCGGCGGCCCTTTCATGTCATCGGGACGCCCATGCCTCCGGATCTCCGCTGGATCGCGACCGTTGCCGCGATCTCGATCGCCGCCGCGCTGTCGCCGCTGCCGGCCGCCGCATCCGGCCTCGCCGACGGCGACGCGCAATACGATCAGTGCATGCTGCAGGCGCTGCGCGAGAGCCGCAATGGCGCGGCGGCGCAACTGATCCAGCGCTCGTGCGACGCGCTGTACCGCAACAGCGCGATGCTGCTGCCGCGCGAGCGGCGCTATCACGAGTGCATCGTGCAGTCGCTGCCCGGCGTGCGCGACAACTATGCGATCCAGCAGATCATGGCGATCTGCTCGCGACGCGGCGAGATGTGAGCGCCGTCATGCAGACACGGTGGGCCGCGCGGCGCTTGTCGTTCGCGAAAAGGGCGCCCGCACGAGGCAGGCCCTGTCGTTTCGGCGGCCGTTCAGGCCTTGTCGGCCGCTCGCGGTCATGCGTGCCGGACGAGCACCGCTCCGCGCGCCGCCGGACGAAAAAAAGGCCTGCACACAGGCAGGCCTTCGTTCGATCGTCCGATCGCGTTCAGAACGACGCGACCATCGAGCCCTTGAACTGCTTCTTGATGAATTCCTTCACCTCCGGCGACTGGTACGCCTTGACCAGCTTCTTCACCCACGGCTGATCCTTGTCCTTCGTGCGCACGGCGATCACGTTCGCATACGGGCTCGTCAGCGACTCGAGCGCGATCGCGTCCTTCGTCGGCTGCAGGTTCGCGGCGAGCGCGTAGTTCGTGTTGATCACGGCCGCGTCGACGTCCGGCAGCACGCGCGGCAGTTGCGCGGCGTCGAGCTCGGAGATCTTCAGCTTCTTCGGATTGTCGGCGATGTCGAGCACCGTCGCGTTGTTGCCGCCCGTGCCGGCGCCGGCCTTCAGCTTGATCGTGCCCTGCGCCTGCAGCAGCAGCAGCGCGCGGTTCTCGTTCGACGGATCGTTCGGCACCGCGATCTTCGCGCCTTGCGGCAGCTCCTTCAGCGACTTGAACTTCTTCGAATAAACGCCGATCGGCGAGATGTAGGTCAGACCGACCGTCACGATCTTGTAGCCGCGCTGCTTCACCTGGCTGTCGAGATAAGGCTGGTGCTGGAAGCTGTTCGCGTCGAGATCGCCCGCGTCGAGCGCCGCGTTCGGCTGCACGTAGTCGTTGAACTCGACGACCTTCACGTTCAGGCCTTCCTTCTCCTTCGCCCCCTTCTGCACGACCTGCCACACCTCGGCATCCGGACCGGCGACCGTGCCGACCTTGATGACCTTGTCTTCGGCGTGCGCGCCCGCCGACATCGTCAGCGCGGCACCGGCGGCCAGCACGGAAAAGACTTTCAGGAGACTGCGACGCTTCATCTGGTTTCTCGCTTTCTTGCAAACTGGAAATGGGGCGCGATACGGGTATCCCCCGACTCGCAGCAAGGGGCAAATGGTGTCACAGGATCGGCGGGAAGTGAAATACATCCCGCTCATATGGGTATGCACCGCGACGGTGCCGGCGCGGGCCGCAGCGCCGGCCGTTTCGTCAGTGCCGCCGCCCCGGCCGCTCCGCTCCGCCCCGCCCGGCCGGGCCGT
>NZ_KV786894.1:0-18052 GCF_001806955.1 Burkholderia sp. HMSC10F09 | reverse complement strand
GCCGGCGTCGTCGCAAAGATCATCGAGTAAGCCAGTTATTCGTTGATCGACAGTTTTGGGGCTGGCGATAGCCGGCCCCAACATGGTCTAGGGGTATAGCTCAACTGGCAGAGCGTCGGTCTCCAAAACCGAAGGTTGGGGGTTCGATTCCCTCTGCCCCTGCCAAAAAATAGCCACGTGTCCTACGTGGCATTTGTTTTAAGGTGTTATGGCGAATCCATCCGTCGAAACTGTAAATACCTCCGGCGATAAGCTGATGCTGGCCCTGGGCGTATTGCTGGTCTTGGCCGGATTCGTGGGCTTCTTCTGGCTGGGCAATCAGCAGTGGTATGTCCGCGGCGCCGCGTTGGCGGTCGGGATCGTCGCCGGCGTGGCCGTCGGGCTGATGTCCGCTCCTGGCAAAAGCCTCATCGCGTTTGCCAAGGACTCGTACAAGGAAGTCCGGAAGGTCGTTTGGCCCACCCGTAAGGAAGCAACGCAAACCACGCTCGTCGTGTTCGGTTTCGTGCTTGTGATGGCGATTTTCCTCTGGTTGAGCGACAAATCGATCGAATGGGTGATTTTCTCGGCGATTCTGGGTTGGAAATGATATGAGCGATACTCCGGCATCTCCGAGCGGAAAACGTTGGTACGTCGTGCACGCCTACTCCGGCATGGAGAAGAGCGTGCAACGTGCGCTTCAGGAGCGCATCGAACGGGCCGGCATGCAGGATAAATTCGGTCAGATCCTGGTCCCGACCGAAGAAGTGGTCGAAGTCAAAGGCGGCCACAAGGCTGTGACGGAACGTCGTTTCTTCCCGGGCTACGTGCTCGTGGAAATGGAAATGACGGACGAAACGTGGCACCTCGTGAAGAACACCGCGAAGGTCACCGGTTTCGTCGGCGGCGCACGCAACCGCCCGACCCCGATTTCCCCGAAGGAAGTCGAGAAGATCATGTCGCAGATGCAGGAAGGCGTGGAGAAGCCGCGCCCGAAGACCCTGTTCGAAGTGGGCGAGATGGTACGGGTCAAGGAAGGCCCGTTCACGGACTTCAACGGCACCGTCGAAGAAGTCAACTACGAAAAGTCGCGCGTGCGCGTGTCGGTCACCATCTTTGGCCGTTCTACCCCGGTCGAACTCGAATTCGGCCAGGTCGAAAAAGTCTGATCCTGATTCTGTGGGCAGCCTCGGCTGCCCACCTTCGCGCTTACGGCCCGCGTCATGGCCGTTGAGGAGCGTCAGTAGCCAGCGGCGAACGCGCGTTATCACTCACCGAACGCCGCTTGGCGTTCCAACGAGGTTTTCAAATGGCAAAGAAGATTGTCGGCTTTATCAAGCTGCAGATTCCTGCAGGTAAAGCCAACCCGTCGCCGCCGGTCGGTCCGGCACTGGGCCAGCGCGGCCTGAACATCATGGAGTTCTGCAAGGCGTTCAACGCGCAGACTCAAGGTATGGAGCCGGGACTGCCGGTGCCGGTCGTCATCACGGCATACGCTGACAAGAGCTTCACGTTCGTGATGAAGACGCCGCCGGCGACCGTCCTGATCAAGAAGGCGGCGAAGGTGGACAAGGGCTCGAGCAAGCCGCACACCGACAAGGTCGGTTCGATCACGCGCGCTCAAGCCGAAGAGATCGCAAAGACGAAGATGCCGGACCTCACGGCAGCTGATCTGGACGCAGCCGTTCGCACCATCGCTGGTAGCGCACGCTCGATGGGCATCACTGTGGAGGGCGTGTAAATGGCTAAGATCTCCAAGCGCCGTCAGGCATTTGCCGCCAAGGTCGATCGTCAGAAGCTGTACGCGATCGACGACGCACTGGCACTCGTGAAGGAATGCGCGAGCGCGAAGTTCAACGAGTCGATCGACGTCGCAGTCCAGCTCGGCATCGACGCGAAGAAGTCGGACCAGGTCGTTCGCGGTTCGGTCGTTCTGCCGGCCGGTACGGGCAAGTCGGTTCGCGTCGCCGTGTTCGCGCAAGGCGAGAAGGCCGAGCAGGCACGTGCAGCAGGCGCGGAAGTCGTCGGTATGGAAGACCTGGCCGAGCAGATCAAGGCTGGCCAGATGGACTTCGACATCGTGATCGCTTCGCCGGACACGATGCGTATCGTCGGTACGCTCGGTCAGATCCTCGGCCCGCGCGGCCTGATGCCGAACCCGAAGGTCGGCACGGTCACGCCGGACGTCGCGACCGCGGTCAAGAACGCGAAGGCTGGTCAGGTGCAGTTCCGCGTCGACAAGGCCGGTATCATCCACGCGACGATCGGCCGTGCATCGTTCGAACCGGCTGCGCTGCGTTCGAACCTGTCGGCGCTGATCGAAGCGCTGCAGAAGGCCAAGCCGGCAACGAGCAAGGGCGTCTACCTGCGCAAGATCGCACTGTCGAGCACGATGGGCGTCGGCGTGCGTGTCGACCAGGCTACGCTGGTCGCGCAGTAAGCATGAAATTCAGGCCGCTTCGTTCGCGAAGCGGTCTTCAAGGGCTTTGGGCGGTTGTTCGTGCAGTCCGCGGGCAACCGGTTATCAAAGACCGTTGGTGGGAGGCAGCAGTCGGGCATCCCTTAATTCAAGCCAACGCAGATGGCGAACCCGAAAAAGTTTTGTAGTGGTGAAGCCGCAGGTCGCGAAGCAGTTCGCGGCGTGAGGTGGAAATACTCCTAACGAGGTCGGACGCCGTTGTTGAACGAGGTACGTGAGGTCGAGCCATACCGGCTAGCCGAGCGTATCGTTTCTGGAGGCTAACCGTGCCGCTTAATAGAGAAGACAAGCAAGCCGTCGTTGCTGAGGTCGCCGCACAAGTTGCGAAGGCCCAGACCGTTGTGCTGGCTGAGTATCGTGGAATTGCGGTTGGCGATCTGACCACGCTGCGCGCGAAAGCGCGCGAGCAGAAGGTTTACCTGCGCGTTCTGAAGAACACGCTGGCGCGTCGCGCTGTTGAAGGTACGCCCTTTGCTCCGCTGGCAGAGCAGATGACTGGTCCGCTGATCTACGGCATCTCGGAAGATGCAATTGCCGCTGCTAAGGTCGTCAACGACTTCAGCAAGAGCAATGACAAGTTGGTCATCAAGGCTGGTTCGTTCGATGGCAAGGTGATGGATAAGGCTGGCGTGCAAGCGCTGGCAAGCATCCCGAGCCGTGAAGAACTGCTCTCGAAGCTGCTGTTCGTCATGCAAGCGCCTGTTTCGGGCTTCGCGCGTGCTCTTGCCGCGCTGGCCGAGAAGAAGCAAGCAGAAGCTGCGTAATCGAACACGCATCAGCGTCACTGATCGCTGGCTGTATCCGAATTCAATTTAGGAGTATTTCAAATGGCAATCGCAAAAGAAGACATCCTGGCAGCAGTCGAAGGGATGACCGTTCTCGAACTGAACGAACTGGTCAAGGCGTTCGAAGAGAAGTTTGGCGTGTCGGCAGCTGCAGTCGCAGTCGCTGGCCCGGCAGGCGGCGGCGCAGCAGCTGCTGCTGAAGAGAAGACCGACTTCACGGTCGTTCTGGCTGAAGCAGGCAGCAACAAGGTCGCAGTCATCAAGGCCGTTCGCGAAATCACGGGCCTGGGCCTGAAGGAAGCGAAGGACCTCGTCGACGGCGCACCGAAGCCCGTCAAGGAAGGCGTCGACAAGGCTGCTGCTGAAGAAGCGAAGAAGAAGCTGGAAGACGCAGGCGCGAAGGTCGAACTCAAGTAAGTTCCGACGCGCTGTGCGAAGGCTGGCGGTATTTTCACCGCCGGCCTTTTTGTGCTTTGTGGGGACGTTATTCTGGCACTCTTTCGGGAGGCGGGATAATCGGCCCCAGAAGCCAAAGATAAACGTCAAATCGTGGCTGCTGCACGGCGATTGGCGATTCTCTTTGTCTTCTGAAGCGACTGCAGAAGGCAAGTTTGGTCGGGTAGCGGGCAACACAGGCATCCGCTGCCGTCAGCCAGCGGTTGGTAGCGGCCAACCACCAAGCTTCTCGGCTCGTTCAAGCCGTCGGACGGCCATCGGGTCTCAGTCGGTGAACACTCGGGTTTGAAACGTCCAGGTATTCCGCCTCGATAGCACCCGCCGTGATTCGGAGATCGTATGCAATATTCCTTCACCGAGAAGAAGCGCATTCGCAAGAGTTTCGCGAAGCGCCCCATCGTTCACCAAGTTCCTTTCCTGCTGGCCACCCAGCTTGAATCATTCAGCACGTTTCTGCAAGCCGATGTGCCGGCGACGCAACGCAAGCCTGAAGGTTTGCAGGCCGCTTTCACATCGGTATTTCCCATTGTTTCGCACAACGGCTTCGCGCGCCTCGAGTTCGTGAGCTATGCGCTGTCCGCGCCGGCATTCAACATCAAGGAATGCCAGCAGCGCGGCCTGACGTACTGCTCCGCGCTGCGCGCGAAGGTCCGCCTCGTCATCCTCGACAAGGAATCGCCGAACAAGCCCGTCGTCAAGGAAGTGAAGGAGCAGGAAGTGTACATGGGCGAAATTCCGCTCATGACGCCGACCGGCTCGTTCGTCATCAACGGCACCGAGCGTGTCATCGTCTCGCAGCTGCACCGTTCGCCGGGCGTGTTCTTCGAACACGACAAGGGCAAGACGCACAGCTCGGGCAAGCTGCTGTTCTCGGCACGGATCATTCCGTACCGCGGCTCGTGGCTCGACTTCGAATTCGATCCGAAGGACATCCTGTACTTCCGCGTCGACCGTCGCCGCAAGATGCCGGTCACGATCCTGCTGAAGGCGATCGGCCTCACGCCGGAACAGATCCTCGCGAACTTCTTCGTGTTCGACAACTTCACGTTGATGGACGAAGGTGCGCAGCTCGAGTTCGTGCCCGAGCGCCTGCGCGGCGAAGTCGCGCGCTTCGACATCACGGATCGCGACGGCAAGGTCATCGTCCAGAAGGACAAGCGGATCAACGCGAAGCACATCCGCGACCTCGAAGCCGCGAAGACGAAGTTCATCTCGGTGCCGGAAGACTATCTGCTCGGCCGCGTGCTGGCGAAGAACGTCGTCGACGGCGAGACGGGCGAAGTGATCGCGAACGCGAACGACGAGATCACCGAAAGCGTGCTCGAGAAGCTGCGCGAAGCGGGCATCAAGGAAATCCAGACGCTCTACACGAACGATCTGGACCAGGGTCCGTACATCTCGTCGACGCTGCGTGTCGACGAAACGACCGACAAGACGGCCGCGCGCATCGCGATCTACCGCATGATGCGTCCGGGCGAGCCGCCGACCGAAGAAGCGGTCGAGGCGCTGTTCAACCGTCTGTTCTACAGCGAAGAAGCGTACGACCTGTCGAAGGTCGGCCGCATGAAGTTCAACCGCCGCGTCGGCCGTGACGAAATCACGGGCCCGATGACGCTGCAGGACGACGACATCCTCGCGACGATCAAGATCCTCGTCGAGCTGCGCAACGGCAAGGGCGAAGTGGACGACATCGACCACCTCGGCAACCGTCGCGTGCGTTGCGTCGGCGAACTGGCGGAAAACCAGTTCCGCGCGGGTCTCGTGCGCGTCGAGCGCGCGGTCAAGGAACGCCTCGGCCAGGCCGAAAGCGAAAACCTGATGCCGCACGACCTGATCAACTCGAAGCCGATTTCGTCGGCGATCCGCGAGTTCTTCGGTTCGTCGCAGCTGTCGCAGTTCATGGACCAGACCAACCCGCTGTCGGAAATCACGCACAAGCGCCGCGTTTCCGCACTGGGCCCGGGCGGTCTGACGCGCGAGCGCGCAGGCTTCGAAGTTCGCGACGTGCACCCGACCCACTACGGCCGCGTGTGCCCGATCGAAACGCCGGAAGGTCCGAACATCGGTCTGATCAACTCGCTCGCACTGTACGCGCACCTGAACGAGTACGGCTTCCTCGAGACGCCGTACCGCAAGGTCGTGGACGGCAAGGTGACCGACCAGATCGACTATCTGTCGGCGATCGAGGAAGGCCGTTACATGATCGCGCAGGCGAACGCGGCGATCGACGACGAAGGCCGACTGACCGACGAACTCGTGTCGTCGCGTGAGGCCGGCGAAACGATGATGGTCACGCCGGACCGCATCCAGTACATGGACGTGGCGCCGTCGCAGATCGTGTCGGTCGCGGCATCGCTGATTCCGTTCCTCGAGCACGACGACGCGAACCGTGCACTGATGGGCTCGAACATGCAGCGTCAGGCCGTGCCGTGTCTGCGTCCGGAGAAGCCGGTCGTCGGTACCGGCATCGAGCGCACCTGCGCGGTCGACTCGGGCACGACGGTTCAGGCGTTCCGCGGCGGTGTCGTCGACTACGTCGACGCAGGCCGTATCGTGATTCGCGTGAACGACGACGAAGCGGTCGCAGGTGAAGTCGGTGTCGACATCTACAACCTGATCAAGTACACGCGTTCGAACCAGAACACGAACATCAACCAGCGTCCGATCGTGAAGATGGGCGACAAGGTCTCGCGCGGCGACGTGCTGGCCGACGGCGCCTCGACGGACCTGGGCGAGCTCGCGCTCGGCCAGAACATGCTGATCGCGTTCATGCCGTGGAACGGCTACAACTTCGAGGATTCGATCCTGATCTCGGAGAAGGTCGTGGCCGACGATCGCTACACGTCGATCCACATCGAAGAGCTGAACGTCGTTGCACGCGACACGAAGCTCGGGCCGGAAGAAATCACGCGCGACATCTCGAACCTGGCGGAAGTCCAGCTCGGCCGTCTCGACGAATCGGGCATCGTCTACATCGGTGCGGAAGTCGAAGCCGGCGACGTGCTGGTCGGCAAGGTCACGCCGAAGGGCGAGACCCAGCTGACGCCGGAAGAGAAGCTGCTGCGCGCGATCTTCGGCGAGAAGGCGTCGGACGTGAAGGACACGTCGCTGCGCGTGCCGTCGGGCATGAGCGGCACCGTGATCGACGTCCAGGTGTTCACGCGTGAAGGCATCCAGCGCGACAAGCGTGCGCAACAGATCATCGACGACGAACTGAAGCGCTACCGTCTCGACCTGAACGACCAGCTGCGTATCGTGGAAGGCGACGCGTTCCAGCGTCTCGCGCGCATGCTGGTCGGCAAGGTCGCGAACGGCGGTCCGAAGAAGCTCGCGAAGGGCACGAAGATCGACCAGGCGTACCTGGAAGATCTCGACCACTACCACTGGTTCGACATCCGCCTCGCGGATGACGAAGCAGCGGCGCAGCTCGAAGCAATCAAGAACTCGATCGAAGAGAAGCGTCACCAGTTCGATCTGGCGTTCGAAGAGAAGCGCAAGAAGCTCACGCAAGGCGACGAACTGCCGCCGGGCGTGCTGAAGATGGTCAAGGTGTACCTGGCGGTGAAGCGCCGTCTGCAGCCTGGCGACAAGATGGCAGGCCGTCACGGCAACAAGGGTGTCGTGTCGAAGATCGTGCCGATCGAAGACATGCCGTACATGGCCGACGGCCGTCCGGCAGACGTCGTGCTGAACCCGCTCGGCGTGCCGTCGCGGATGAACGTGGGTCAGGTTCTGGAAGTGCACCTCGGCTGGGCCGCGAAGGGCCTCGGCTGGCGTATCGGCGAAATGCTGCAGCGTCAGGCAAAGATCGAAGAGCTGCGTGCGTTCCTGACGAAGATCTACAACGAGTCGGGTCGCGCGGAAGATCTGGACAGCTTCTCCGACGACGAGATCCTCGAACTCGCGAAGAACCTGCGCGAAGGCGTGCCGTTTGCGACGCCGGTGTTCGACGGTGCGACCGAGGACGAAATGGCGAAGATGCTCGACCTCGCGTTCCCGGACGACATCGCGAAGCAGCTCGACATGAACCCGTCGAAGAACCAGGTTCGCCTGTACGACGGTCGTACGGGCGAGCCGTTCGAGCGTCGCGTGACGGTCGGCTACATGCACTACCTGAAGCTGCATCACCTTGTCGACGACAAGATGCACGCGCGTTCGACGGGCCCGTACTCGCTCGTCACGCAGCAGCCGCTGGGTGGTAAGGCGCAGTTCGGTGGTCAGCGTTTCGGTGAAATGGAAGTGTGGGCGCTCGAAGCGTACGGCGCATCGTATGTGCTGCAGGAAATGCTGACGGTGAAGTCGGACGACGTGACGGGCCGGACCAAGGTGTACGAGAACCTGGTCAAGGGCGATCACGTGATCGATGCAGGCATGCCGGAATCCTTCAACGTGCTGGTGAAGGAAATCCGCTCGCTCGGTATCGATATCGATCTCGACCGCAATTAATCGGACTACGGAGAGAAAGCAATGAAAGCTCTGCTCGATCTATTCAAGCAAGTCCAACAGGAAGAAGTTTTCGACGCGATCAAGATCGGTCTGGCCTCGCCCGACAAGATCCGTTCGTGGTCGTTCGGCGAAGTGAAGAAGCCGGAGACCATCAACTACCGTACGTTCAAGCCGGAACGCGATGGTCTGTTCTGCGCGAAGATCTTCGGTCCGATCAAGGACTACGAGTGCCTGTGCGGCAAGTACAAGCGCCTGAAGCACCGTGGCGTGATCTGCGAGAAGTGCGGCGTTGAAGTGACGCTGGCGAAGGTGCGTCGCGAGCGCATGGGCCACATCGAGCTCGCGTCGCCGGTCGCGCACATCTGGTTCCTGAAGTCGCTGCCGTCGCGTCTGGGCATGGTGCTCGACATGACGCTGCGCGACATCGAGCGCGTGCTGTACTTCGAAGCGTACGTGGTGATCGATCCGGGCATGACGCCGCTGAAGGCGCGGCAGATCATGACCGAAGAGGATTACTACAACAAGGTCGAGGAATACGGCGACGAATTCCGTGCCGAAATGGGCGCGGAAGGCGTGCGCGAACTGCTGCGCGCGATCAACATCGACGAGCAGGTCGAACAGCTGCGCACCGAGCTGAAGAACACCGGCTCGGAAGCGAAGATCAAGAAGTACGCGAAGCGCCTGAAGGTCCTCGAGGCATTCCAGCGCTCGGGCATCAAGCCCGAGTGGATGATCCTCGAAGTGCTGCCGGTGCTGCCGCCGGAACTGCGTCCGCTCGTGCCGCTGGACGGCGGCCGTTTCGCGACGTCGGATCTGAACGACCTGTATCGCCGCGTGATCAACCGTAACAACCGGTTGAAGCGTCTGCTCGAGCTGAAGGCACCTGAAATCATCGTCCGCAACGAAAAGCGGATGCTGCAGGAAGCCGTCGACTCGCTGCTCGACAACGGTCGTCGCGGCAAGGCGATGACGGACGCGAACAAGCGTCCGCTGAAGTCGCTCGCCGACATGATCAAGGGCAAGGGCGGTCGTTTCCGTCAGAACCTGCTGGGCAAGCGCGTCGACTACTCGGGCCGTTCGGTCATCGTGGTCGGCCCGACGCTGAAGCTGCATCAGTGCGGTCTGCCGAAGCTGATGGCGCTCGAGCTGTTCAAGCCGTTCATCTTCAACAAGCTTGAAGTGATGGGCGTCGCGACGACCATCAAGGCGGCGAAGAAGGAAGTCGAGAACCAGACGCCGGTCGTGTGGGACATCCTCGAAGAGGTGATCCGCGAGCACCCGGTGATGCTGAACCGTGCGCCGACGCTGCACCGTCTCGGCATCCAGGCGTTCGAGCCCGTGCTGATCGAAGGCAAGGCGATCCAGCTGCACCCGCTCGTCTGTGCGGCGTTCAACGCCGACTTCGACGGTGACCAGATGGCCGTCCACGTGCCGCTGTCGCTCGAAGCGCAGATGGAAGCGCGTACGCTGATGCTCGCGTCGAACAACGTGCTGTTCCCGGCCAACGGCGATCCGTCGATCGTGCCGTCGCAGGATATCGTGCTGGGTCTGTACTACGCGACCCGCGAAGCGATCAACGGCAAGGGCGAAGGCCTCACGTTCACCGGCGTGTCGGAAGTGATCCGCGCGTACGAGAACAAGGAAGTCGAGCTCGCCTCGCGCGTCAACGTGCGGATCACCGAAATGGTCCGCAACGAGGACAAGTCGGAAGGCGCGCCGGAGTTCGTGCCGAAGATCTCGCTCTACGCGACGACGGTCGGCCGCGCGATCCTGTCGGAAATTCTGCCGCCGGGCCTGCCGTTCTCGGTGCTGAACAAGCCGCTGAAGAAGAAGGAAATCTCGCGCCTGATCAACACCGCATTCCGCAAGTGCGGTCTGCGTGCGACGGTGGTGTTCGCCGATCAGCTGATGCAGTCGGGCTTCCGTCTCGCGACGCGCGCCGGTATCTCGATCTGCGTGGACGACATGCTCGTGCCGCCGCAGAAGGAGACGATCGTCGGCGACGCCGCGAAGAAGGTGAAGGAATACGACCGTCAGTACATGTCGGGTCTCGTCACCGCGCAAGAACGCTACAACAACGTGGTCGACATCTGGTCGGCGACGTCGGAAGCGGTCGGCAAGGCGATGATGGAGCAGCTGTCGACGGAGCCGGTGATCGATCGCGAC
Organism: Burkholderia sp. HMSC10F09; assembly: GCF_001806955.1. Taxonomy (NCBI): domain Bacteria; kingdom Pseudomonadati; phylum Pseudomonadota; class Betaproteobacteria; order Burkholderiales; family Burkholderiaceae; genus Burkholderia; species Burkholderia sp. HMSC10F09. Next base: position 7,741 of record NZ_KV786894.1, on the reverse strand, counting down.
GGCAACGAGACGCGCCAGGAATCGTTCAACTCGATCTACATGATGGCCGACTCGGGCGCCCGCGGTTCGGCGGTGCAGATTCGTCAGCTGGCCGGTATGCGCGGCCTGATGGCGAAGCCGGACGGCTCGATTATCGAGACGCCGATTACCGCGAACTTCCGCGAAGGTCTGAACGTGTTGCAGTACTTCATCTCGACCCACGGTGCACGTAAGGGTCTGGCTGATACGGCACTGAAGACCGCGAACTCGGGTTACCTGACGCGTCGTCTGGTCGACGTCACGCAGGATCTGGTGGTCGTCGAGGACGATTGCGGCACGTCGAACGGCGTCGCGATGAAGGCGCTGGTCGAAGGCGGTGAAGTCGTCGAAGCGCTGCGCGACCGTATCCTCGGCCGCGTCGCGGTCGCGGACGTCGTGAACCCGGAAACGCAGGAAACGCTGTACGAAGCGGGCACGCTGCTCGACGAAACGGCGGTCGAGGAAATCGAACGCCTCGGCATCGACGAAGTGCGCGTGCGCACGCCGCTGACCTGCGAAACGCGTTACGGCCTGTGCGCATCGTGCTACGGCCGCGACCTCGGCCGCGGCACGCTCGTGAACGTCGGCGAAGCAGTCGGCGTGATCGCGGCGCAGTCGATCGGCGAGCCGGGCACGCAGCTGACGATGCGTACGTTCCACATCGGTGGTGCGGCATCGCGTGCGGCAGTCGCGTCGTCGGTCGAGGCGAAGAGCAACGGCACCGTCCGCTTCTCGCCGTCGATGCGCTACGTGACGAACGCGAAGGGCGAGCAGATCGTCATCTCGCGTTCGGGCGAGGCGCTGATCACCGACGACATCGGTCGCGAGCGCGAACGTCACAAGATCCCGTACGGCGCGACGCTGCTGCAGCTCGACGGCGCGGCGATCAAGGCCGGCACGCAGCTGGCGACGTGGGATCCGATGACGCGTCCGATCATCACCGAGTACGGCGGTACGGTGAAGTTCGAGAACGTCGAGGAAGGCGTGACGGTCGCGAAGCAGATCGACGACGTGACCGGCCTGTCGACCCTCGTCGTGATCGACGCGAAGCGTCGCGGTTCGCAGGCATCGAAGAGCGTGCGTCCGCAGGTGAAGCTGCTCGACGCGAACGGCGACGAAGTGAAGATCCCGGGCACGGAGCACTCGGTGCAGATCGGCTTCCAGGTCGGCGCACTGATCACCGTGAAGGACGGTCAGCAGGTGCAGGTCGGTGAAGTGCTCGCACGTATCCCGACCGAATCGCAGAAGACGCGTGACATTACCGGTGGTCTGCCGCGCGTGGCCGAGCTGTTCGAAGCGCGTTCGCCGAAGGATGCGGGCATCCTCGCGGAAGTCACCGGTACGGTGTCGTTCGGCAAGGATACGAAGGGCAAGCAGCGTCTCGTCATCACGGATCTCGAGGGCAACCAGCACGAGTTCCTGATTGCGAAGGAAAAGCAGGTGCTGGTCCACGACGGTCAGGTCGTCAACAAGGGCGAAATGATCGTGGACGGCCCGGCCGATCCGCACGACATCCTGCGTCTGCAGGGTATCGAGGCGCTGTCGCGCTACATCGTGGACGAAGTGCAGGACGTGTATCGTCTGCAGGGCGTGAAGATCAACGACAAGCACATCGAGGTGATCGTTCGCCAGATGCTGCGTCGTGTGCAGATCACCGACAACGGCGATTCGCGCTTCATCCCGGGCGAGCAGGTCGAGCGTTCGGACATGCTGGACGAGAACGACCGCATGATCGCCGAGGGCAAGCGCCCGGCGTCGTACGAGAACGTGCTGCTCGGTATCACGAAGGCGTCGCTGTCGACCGATTCGTTCATCTCCGCGGCATCGTTCCAGGAAACGACCCGCGTGCTGACCGAAGCGGCGATCATGGGCAAGCGCGACGATCTGCGCGGCCTGAAGGAAAAGGTGATCGTCGGCCGTCTGATTCCGGCCGGTACGGGTCTCGCGTTCCACAAGGCACGCAAGGCGAAGGAGATGTCCGACCGCGAGCGTTTCGACCAGATCGCAGCGGAAGAGGCATTCGACTTCGGCACGCCGAGCACGCCGGCGGAAGAGCCGCAACACCCGGCAGCCGAGTAACGGCGCGCGGCGCGAGCCGCGTCTGCTTTGCTGTCATCGAAACCGCCCGGTTTGCCGGGCGGTTTTTTTTTGTTCGTCCCGTTGGCGGGCGTGCGTGCGGCGTATCGGCACGCGCTGCGCGCGAGCGCACGCTGTCCGAACGGCGAACGTCGTGCGATTTGCCGCGCGCCGCGCGGGGCGGGTTGTTAAAATCGCGGTCATCGTTTCGCCGTCCTCGTTCTCATCATTCATGTCTCGCGCCCTCGAAATCCTCGACGAAGTCTTCGGTTATTCCGCCTTTCGCGGCCAGCAGGGCGAGATCGTCGAGCACGTCGCGAGCGGTGGCGACTGTCTGGTGCTGATGCCGACGGGCGGCGGCAAGTCGCTGTGCTACCAGATTCCCGCGCTGATGCGCCGCGAGGCCGGCCATGGTGCGGGCATCGTCGTGTCGCCGCTGATCGCGCTGATGCAGGATCAGGTCGCCGCGCTGCGCGAAGTCGGCGTGCGTGCCGCGTATCTGAACTCGACGCTGTCGGGCGCCGAGGCAGCGGCGACCGAGCGCGCGCTGCGCGAAGGCGAGATCGACCTGCTGTATGTCGCACCCGAACGGCTGATGACGGGGCGTTTCCTCGAACTGCTCGAACGCGCGAAGATCGGGCTGTTCGCGATCGACGAGGCGCACTGCGTGTCGCAGTGGGGGCACGACTTCCGTCCGGAATACATCCAGCTGTCGGTGCTGCACGAGCGGTTTCCGACGGTGCCGCGCATCGCGCTGACGGCGACCGCCGATGCGATCACGCGCGACGAAATCATTCACCGTCTCGCGCTCGACGACGCGCGCGTATTCGTGTCGAGCTTCGATCGGCCGAACATCCGCTATCGGATCGTCGAGAAGGACAACGCGCGCGCGCAGCTGCTCGATTTCATCCGCGCCGAACACACGAACGCCGACGGCACGACCGACGCCGGCGTCGTCTATTGCCTGTCGCGCCGCAAGGTCGAGGAAACGGCCGAGTGGCTGAAGGCGCAGGGCATCCGCGCGCTGCCTTATCACGCCGGCATGGAATTCGAGGTGCGGCAGAAGCATCAGGAGATGTTCCAGCGCGAGGAAGGCATCGTGATGTGCGCGACGATCGCGTTCGGGATGGGCATCGACAAGCCCGACGTGCGCTTCGTCGCGCACCTCGATCTGCCGAAGAGCGTCGAAGGCTATTACCAGGAGACCGGCCGCGCAGGGCGCGACGGGCTGCCGGCGAACGCGTGGATGGCGTACGGGCTCGGCGACGTCGTCCAGCAGCGCAAGATGATCGACGAGTCCGATGCGGACGACGCGCACAAGCGCGTGCAGACGTCGAAGCTCGACGCGTTGCTCGGCCTGTGCGAGACGATCTCGTGTCGCCGCGTGCGGCTGCTCAATTACTTCGGTGAAGCGAGCCAGCCGTGCGGCAACTGCGATACGTGCCTCGAGCCGCCCGCATCGTGGGACGCGACGCGCGAAGCGCAAATGGCGCTCTCATGCGTGTTCCGCGCGCAGCGCGCGAGCGGCTTCAACTTCGGCGCGAGCCATCTGATCGAGATTCTGCGCGGCGCGCGTACCGAAAAGGTACTGCAGCGCGGGCACGATCAACTCAGTACGTTCGGGATCGGTGCGGCGCTGTCGGAGCCCGAGTGGCGCGCGATTTTCCGGCAACTCGTCGCGTACGGCTATCTTGCGGTCGATCACGGCGGATTCGGCGCACTCGTGCTGACCGAAGCCGCGAAGCCCGTGCTGAAGGGCGACGAGAAGGTCACGCTGCGACGCTACGTGAAGCCGCAGCGCACGCGCCAGTCGTCCGGCCGCAGCGGCACGCGCGTCGATCCGACGGCCGGCATGGGCGCACGCGAGCGCGCGCGCTGGGACGCGCTGCGCGCGTGGCGCGCGGAGACGGCGAAGGCCGACGGCGTGCCGGCCTACGTGATCTTCCACGACGCGACGCTCGCGGAGATCGCGCGCAATGCCCCGGAGACGATCGACGATCTGCGCCATATCCCCGGCATGGGCGTGCGCAAGCTCGAGCGGTTCGGCGACGAGATCATCGACGTCGTCGAATCGGCCTGACACAGGCGTTCCGACCCTTCCGGTCAACGGGCGCGACCGGCGGAAAATCACGCAAGCCGTTGACTTAGTTGGTATTTCCGGAATATCATGCTGGGTTCCGGTCTTCGGTGGGTCGACACGCGTTCGAAGGTTCGTGCCCGATTCGCCGCGCCGGGAGTCAACTGTGCGTCGATTTTCGCTTTGCCCGAAATCGATGTGCGGATTTTGTTCAATTTCAGGAATAAACAATGCCAACCATCAACCAACTGGTTCGCAAAGGCCGTCAGTCGGAAACGACGAAGAGCAAGAGCCCGGCCCTGCAGGACTGCCCCCAGCGTCGCGGCGTGTGCACCCGTGTGTACACGACGACGCCGAAGAAGCCGAACTCGGCACTCCGTAAGGTCGCCAAGGTTCGTCTGACGAACGGCTTCGAAGTGATTTCGTACATCGGCGGTGAAGGCCACAACCTGCAGGAGCACTCGGTTGTGCTGATCCGCGGCGGCCGTGTGAAGGACTTGCCGGGTGTGCGTTACCACATGGTTCGCGGCTCGCTGGATACCCAGGGCGTCAAGGACCGTAAGCAAGCGCGCTCGAAGTACGGCGCGAAGCGTGCAAAGGCTGCCAAGTAAGCAGCGTTTGATCAGGGATCGCCTCAGGGCGGTCAAGGCGGTGGTGCCGGATTGCCGGTGCTGTCGAGTAAGTGGTCACCCGGCCAAGCTGGTTAGTCGTGAAGATGTGATCGGGTTAGTTGGTGGCCGCGGGGCTGAACACAGCTCCAACTGAACAGGTAAAGGAAGAATCATGCCGCGTCGTCGCGAAGTCCCCAAGCGGGAAGTGTTGCCGGATCCGAAGTACGGCAACGTGGATGTAGCCAAGTTCATGAACATGCTGATGCTGTCCGGCAAGAAGTCGGTCGCTGAACGCATCGTTTATGGTGCTTTCGAACAGATCCAGACCAAGGGTGGCAAGGACCCGCTGGAAGTGTTCACGGTTGCGCTCAACAACGTCAAGCCGGTGGTCGAAGTGAAGAGCCGCCGCGTTGGTGGTGCCAACTATCAAGTTCCGGTCGAAGTGCGCCCGTCGCGTCGTATGGCATTGGCGATGCGCTGGCTGCGCGAGGCTGCGAAGAAGCGCAGCGAGAAGTCGATGGCTCTGCGCCTGGCAGGTGAACTCTCCGAAGCGGCCGAAGGCCGTGGCGGCGCGATGAAGAAGCGCGACGAAGTTCACCGCATGGCAGAAGCCAACCGCGCGTTCTCGCATTTCCGTTTCTAAGCGCCTGGCTGGGCTGTTAGCGGAAATAAATTCCGGGCGGGTGCGCTTTTCGAGCGCCTCGCCCGTTTGTGTTGAGGCGCGATGCAGCAGGGCTGCGTCGCGCCATCCCAGTAGAGGATCAAAGTGGCTCGCAAGACTCCCATCGAGCGCTACCGCAATATCGGTATTAGCGCTCACATCGACGCCGGCAAGACGACGACGACCGAGCGCATTCTGTTTTACACCGGTGTGAACCACAAGATCGGTGAAGTCCACGACGGCGCAGCAACGATGGACTGGATGGAGCAGGAACAGGAGCGTGGCATCACGATCACGTCCGCTGCTACCACCGCCTTCTGGAAGGGCATGGGCGGCAACTATCCGGAACACCGCATCAACATCATCGACACGCCGGGGCACGTCGACTTCACGATCGAAGTGGAGCGTTCGATGCGCGTGCTGGACGGCGCGTGCATGGTCTACTGCGCAGTGGGCGGCGTGCAGCCGCAGTCGGAAACGGTGTGGCGCCAGGCGAACAAGTACAAGGTGCCGCGTCTCGCGTTCGTCAACAAGATGGACCGTACCGGCGCGAACTTCTTCAAGGTCTACGACCAGCTCCGTCTGCGCCTGAAGGCGAACCCGGTTCCGGTCGTGGTGCCGATCGGCGCGGAAGAAAACTTCAAGGGCGTCGTCGATCTGCTGAAGATGAAGGCGATCATTTGGGACGAGGCGTCGCAGGGCACGAAGTTCGACTACGTCGACATCCCGGCCGAGCTCGTCGACACGTGCCAGGAATGGCGTGAAAAGATGGTCGAGGCGGCTGCGGAAGCCAACGAAGACCTGATGAACAAGTACCTGGAAGAAGGCGATCTGCCGGAAGCCGACATCATCAAGGCGCTGCGCGACCGTACGATCGCGTGCGAAATCCAGCCGATGCTGTGCGGTACCGCGTTCAAGAACAAGGGCGTGCAGCGCATGCTCGACGCCGTGATCGACTTCCTGCCGTCGCCGGTCGACATCCCGCCGGTCAAGGGCGAGCTCGACAACGGCGAAACGGCCGAGCGCAAGGCGTCGGACGACGAGAAGTTCTCGTCGCTCGCATTCAAGATCATGACCGACCCGTTCGTCGGCCAGCTGATCTTCTTCCGTGTGTACTCGGGCGTCGTCAACTCGGGCGACACGGTGCTGAACTCGACCAAGGGCAAGAAGGAACGCCTCGGCCGTATTCTGCAGATGCACGCGAACAACCGTGAGGAAATCAAGGAAGTTCGCGCGGGCGACATCGCCGCTGCGGTCGGCCTGAAGGAAGCGACCACGGGCGACACGCTGTGCGATCCGGCCAACCCGATCGTGCTCGAGCGCATGGTGTTCCCGGAGCCGGTGATTTCGCAGGCTGTCGAGCCGAAGACGAAGGCCGACCAGGAAAAGATGGGCCTCGCGCTGAACCGTCTCGCGCAGGAAGATCCGTCGTTCCGCGTGCAGACCGACGAAGAGTCGGGCCAGACCATCATTTCGGGCATGGGCGAGCTCCACCTCGAAATTCTGGTCGACCGGATGAAGCGTGAGTTTGGCGTCGAAGCGACCGTCGGCAAGCCGCAGGTTGCGTACCGCGAAACGATCCGTTCGACGGCGAAGGACGTCGAAGGCAAGTTCGTCAAGCAGTCGGGCGGCCGCGGCCAGTATGGTCACGCAGTGATCACGCTCGAGCCGAACGAACAGGGCAAGGGCTACGAGTTCTTCGACGAGATCAAGGGTGGCGTGATTCCGCGCGAATACATCCCGGCGGTCGACAAGGGTATCCAGGACACGCTGAAGTCGGGCGTGCTGGCCGGCTTCCCGGTCGTCGACGTGAAGGTTCACCTGACGTTCGGTTCGTACCACGACGTCGACTCGAACGAAAACGCGTTCCGCATGGCCGGTTCGATGGCGTTCAAGGAAGCGATGCGCAAGGCGAATCCGGTGGTGCTCGAGCCGATGATGGCTGTCGAGGTCGAGACGCCGGAAGAGTACATGGGCAACGTGATGGGCGACCTGTCGGGCCGTCGCGGCATCGTTCAGGGCATGGAAGACATGGTCGGCGGCGGCAAGATCGTTCGCGCCGAAGTGCCGCTGTCGGAAATGTTCGGTTACTCGACCTCGCTGCGCTCGCTGACGCAAGGCCGTGCAACGTACACGATGGAGTTCAAGCACTACGCTGAAGCTCCGCGCAACGTTGCCGACGCGATCATCAGCGCGAAGTCGAAGTAAATCTGCATCTACCAACTGATTATTTTTTGAAAGAAGAGAATCATGGCAAAAGAGAAGTTTGAGCGGACCAAGCCGCACGTGAACGTTGGT
>NZ_KV786893.1:0-669 GCF_001806955.1 Burkholderia sp. HMSC10F09 | reverse complement strand
CCGCTTGCCAGCGGCGGCACGGGCGGCGCCGGCACGCGGGCCGGCGCACCGGCCGACGTGCCGCCGAGCGGCATCGTGATGCGCTGGCCGTTGCGCTCGAACACGACTTCGTCCGGCCCGATCGACACGACCGTCGGCCCTTCCTTCAGCCGCGCACCCTCGAAATAGCGGCTGCCGTCGACCGTCTCGATATAGCGCTGGTCGCCGTCGCCGGCGAACACCGTCGTGATCTCCGGGATGCCGGCCGAGCCGCCGAGCGTCGTCGTCGTGCGCGGTGCGTCGGCTTGCGCGTCGCGCACATGGTCGACGACTTCGAGCGCCGGCCGCGCGTCCTTCATGTAGTTGCGGATGCGCGGCTCGAGCTGCGCGCGCGGCGCCGTGCCGGTCAGCTCGATGCGGCCGCGCCCGAGATACGCGACGGTGAGCGCCGTGTCGCTGAAATAGGTCTGCGCGGTCGCGACGAGATCGCTGACCACGTAGACGGTGCCGAGCGCCGCGTTGTCGACGCCCGACACGATCTGCGCGACGCGTTCGCGCGCGGCCGGATCGGCGACGTAGCCCGATACGATCACGCCGTCGTCGCGCGGCGCGACCGCGAGTTCCGGATACGCGTGCAGCAGCCGCTGCAACCGGTGCGTGCGCGCGAGCACCGCGTGAAGCAGCACGTTC
>NZ_KV786892.1:2285-3455 GCF_001806955.1 Burkholderia sp. HMSC10F09 | reverse complement strand
GCAGCCGACGCATCGGGCGCCGAGGCGGCGGGCGCGGACGCACCCGCAGCGGACGCCGCGTCGTCCGCGAGCGCGGGGCCGACACCGGCCGCGATCAGCGAGCCGGCCATCAGCAGGGACATCAGAACTTTGCGCATCTTAGGTTTCCTCTTGTCGCTCGTCTTGTTTGTTACAGCGCGTCGGCGCCCGTCTCCCCGGTCCGAATCCGGATCACCTGCTCGATCGGCGTGACGAAGATCTTCCCGTCGCCGATCTTGCCGGTGCGCGCCGCGCGCTCGATCGCCTCGACGGCCTGGTCGACCAGATCGTCGGACACGGCCGCCTCGATCTTCATCTTCGGCAGAAAATCGACCACGTATTCGGCGCCGCGATACAGCTCGGTGTGCCCCTTCTGGCGCCCGAACCCCTTGACCTCGGTCACCGTGATGCCCGAGACGCCGAGGGCCGACAGCGCCTCGCGCGTCTCATCGAGCTTGAACGGCTTGATGATTGCGGTAATGAGTTTCATGAAGTCCTCTCGCTGGTTTCCCGTCGAATGATTTGGATGCTTGGCGCGTTCTCCTCAGCAACTCGCATGCCATGTGCACGCGAACGCCGCCGCATGCGGCGTCGCTGGAGGGTCGTAGCGGACGGCGAAAGGTGCGCAAAGCCCGGCCGAACGGCCAACATCGGCCGGCTTTGCTGGCGCCGTGAAAGGATCGTTGCTAGAGTGCAGGCACGTTCCGGCTCGCCGGAGCTTTCACCCATGCGGGCGCCATGCCCGGAATCCGCGCCACCGGCGCACCAATTCCGGTCATGCGTGCATCATGGGCACGTACGCAACTGAAGATGCACATTTTTTGTGCAAGGAAGGGGAATCACATGAAGCAACCCAGCGACGTTTTCAACGATCTGCAGTCGCGCGTCAGCGACCTGCTGAAAAACTCGCCGGCCAAGGACGTCGAGCGCAACGTGAAGGCCATGCTGTCGCAAGGCTTCTCGAAGCTCGATCTCGTCACGCGCGAAGAATTCGACACGCAGGCCCAGGTGCTCGCCCGCACCCGCGTGCGTCTCGAGGAGCTCGAAAAGCGCGTCGCGGAACTCGAGCAGAAGCTCGCCGCGTCCCAGGCCTGACACCCCACCCCGACCGACAGGTCCGGGCGCGGGCCGCACGCTGCGGCTCCCCCCCCC
>NZ_KV786892.1:0-2265 GCF_001806955.1 Burkholderia sp. HMSC10F09 | reverse complement strand
CGCCCGCCGCCCCGAAGCCGTCGCGTCGTTCGTCGCAGTCCGTCGTTCCGTCTTCACCGCTTTTATATCGTTGTTCCCCGCGCCACGCCGGCAAGCGCGCTCCGATCGTTCCGTTTCCCGCGGCATGCGGCCCCGTACGGCCGTCGCCCGACCGTTTACAGGAGCCTCGCCATGTCGCTCGCCGTGGTGCGCAGCCGTGCGCCGGCGGCCGGCCGTGCGCCGGACGTCACCGTCGAAGTCCATCTCGCCAACGGGTTGCCGTCGTTCTCGATCGTCGGCCTGCCCGATCTCGAAGTCCGTGAAAGCCGCGAGCGCGTACGCGCCGCGCTGCAGAACTGCGGATTCGAATTCCCCGTCCGACGCATCACCGTCAATCTCGCGCCGGCCGACCTGCCGAAAGAGTCGGGCCGCTTCGATCTGCCGATCGCGCTCGGCATCCTCGCGGCCAACGGGCAAATTCCCGTCGATGCGCTGGCGGGCCGCGAATTCGCCGGCGAGCTGTCGCTGACCGGCGCGCTGCGGCCGATGCGCGGCGCATTCGCGATGGCGTGCGGCCTCGCGCGCGACGCGCAGTCAGGCGGCGCGGACGGCGACATCGCTCACGACACGCAGGCCGGCGGCGGCGCCGCGCCGCGCGCAGCGTACGCAGCGGCCGGTGCATCGCGCACGCCGGAGCTGTACCTGCCGCTTGCCAGTGCGGCCGAGGCGGCGCTCGTGCCCGGCGTGACCGTGTTCGGCGCGCCGGACCTGCCGGCACTCTGCGCGCACCTTGCCGGTGCGCCGGACAGCCGGCTGTCGCCCGTCGATGCGCCGTGCCTCGATGGCCTGCCGGCACCCGCGGCGCCCAATCTCGCGGACGTCGTCGGTCAGCGCGCCGCGCGGCGCGCGCTCGAAGTCGCGGCCGCGGGCGGGCACCACATGCTGATGGTCGGCCCGCCGGGCGCCGGCAAGTCGATGCTGGCCGCGCGGCTGCCGGGGCTGCTGCCGCCGCTCACCGACGACGAGGCGCTGACCTCGGCCGCGCTGCTGTCGGCGAGCCGCATCGGCTTCTCTCCCGCGCAATGGCGCCGCCGGCCGTTTCGGTCGCCGCACCATTCGTCGAGCGCCGCCGCGCTGGTCGGCGGACGCAATCCGCCGCAGCCGGGCGAAATCACGCTCGCGCACCTCGGTGTGCTGTTTCTCGACGAACTGCCCGAATTCGATCGCCACGTGCTCGAAATGCTGCGCGAGCCGCTCGAAGCGGGCCGCATCACGATTTCGCGCGCCGCGCAGCAGGCGGACTTCCCGGCCGCATGCCAGTTGATCGCCGCGATGAATCCGTGCCCGTGCGGCTGGCTCGGCGATCCGTCCGGCCGCTGCCGCTGCTCGCCGGACATCGCCGCACGCTATCTGCGCAAGCTGTCCGGGCCGCTGCTCGACCGGATCGACATCCAGATCGACCTGCCGGCGCTCTCGCCGGCCGAACTCGCCGCACGCGCGTCGACGCCGGGCGAGCCGAGCGCCGCGGTGGCCGCGCGCGTCGCGCAGGCGCGCGCGCTGCAACTCGCGCGGCAGGGCAAGACGAATCACATGCTGAGCGGGCGCGAAACCGACGACCTGTGCCGGCCGACGGACGAAGGCGAGCGGCTGTTGCGCGAGGCCGGCGAGCGCTTCGGATGGTCGGCGCGCGCCTACTACCGCGTGCTGAAGGTCGCACGCACGATCGCCGATCTGGCCGGCGAGCCGCTGCCGACCGCCTCCCACATCGCGGAAGCGATCCGCTATCGGCGCGCGCTCGCCGCCCTCTGAGGACAAAATCCGCGTGTCAAGACTTGACTTATGCACAATTCCACGCATCCAGCCCCGATCGAGGCTGCGTGCGCAGGCGCGCGACGTCGGATTCGTATGTCATTGTTTTTATTGAATTTTCCGAAAACGCCGGCGTGCACCAAAATCGGCCGGAAGGCCGTCCGGCGCGGCTGAGCGGGCAATCGGGCGAACTTTTCAACAAAGTTATCCACATCCGCTGTGGATAGCCGAAAAAGCCCCGCAAAATCCGGCGATTAGCGTAGAAAGCTGCGAATGAACTTTCAGTTGGCGAGGGCAGTCTGAAGCGCCCTCGCCGGCTGCGTCAGTCGAGCTTGAACGACCCGAAAAACTGGTCGAGCTGCTCCTGCTGCAGCGGGCGGTCGGCGATCACGACGGCCTGATATGCATGGCGCCCGCGCGCGACGAGCCGCGCGACGATCGTCTTGCGCGCCGTGTCGTCGCCGCCGGCCGCCGTGC
>NZ_KV786891.1:0-1198 GCF_001806955.1 Burkholderia sp. HMSC10F09 | reverse complement strand
CGGTGCGGCAGGCGGCGCAGGCGCGGCAAGCGCGACGGACGCCGCCGACGCGCGCTGCGGCGCGGACTGGCCGCGCTGGGACGCGTTCAAGCGCGCGTTCGTGTCGGCCGACGGGCGCGTGATCGACGTCGGTTCGGCCGATTCGCGCACGGTATCGGAGGGGCAGGCGTATGGACTGTTCTTCGCGCTCGTCGCGAACGACCGGCGCACGTTCGACACGATCCTCGCATGGACCGAGAACAACCTCGCGCAGGGCGACCTGAGCGCGCGGCTGCCGGCGTGGCTGTGGGGCCGCGCGCCGGACGGCACGTGGCGCGTGCTCGACGCGAACGCGGCCTCCGATGCCGATCTGTGGATCGCGTACGCGCTCGTCGAAGCGGGGCGGCTCTGGCACGAGCGCAGCTATACCGCGCGCGGCATGCTGCTCGCGAAACGCGTGCTCGACGACGAGACGGCGAACGTGCCGGGCCTCGGGCTCACGCTGCTGCCCGGGCCGACCGGCTTCGCGCTTGCGCGCGACCGATGGCGCGTGAACCCGAGCTATTCGCCGCCGCAGGTGATTCGCGCGCTCGCCGCACGGTTGCCCGACGATCGCCGCTGGGCTGCGCTTGCGGCCAGCACCGGCCGCGTGTTGCTCGATACCGCACCGAAGGGCTTTGCGCCGGACTGGGCGCTGTACCGCGCGGGCGCGGGCTTCGGTCCCGATCCGCAGACGCAGGCGGAAAGCGCGTACAACGCGATTCGCGTGTATCTGTGGGCCGGCATGCTCGATCGCGCCGATCCGCTCGCCGCGCCGCTGCTCGCGCGCTTCGCACCGTTCGCCGACTACATCGCCGCGCATGGCGCGCCGCCGGAGAAGGTCGACACGACAACCGGTATCGCCGGTCCGAACGACGGCAACGGCGGCTACTCCGCGGCCGCAGTGCCGTTTCTCGACGCGCGCGGCCAGCACGCGCTGGCCGATGCGCAGGCGGCGCGCGTCGATACGCTCGCGCGCGAGTCGGCGCCCGGCTATTACACGAGCGTGCTGACACTGTTCGGCCTCGGCTGGCGCGAGGGTCGCTACCGGTTCGGCGCGGACGGCTCGCTCGACGTGCGCTGGGGAGAGCGTTCGTGCGTCGCCCGCTGATTCGCGTCGTCGCGGGCGCCACGGCGTTCGCGTCGTCGATCGGAGCGTCGGCGCCTGCCGCATCGGCGC
>NZ_KV786890.1:0-37796 GCF_001806955.1 Burkholderia sp. HMSC10F09 | reverse complement strand
CGGCGGCCCGGGGCGGGAGGGCGCGGCGCGTCAGAGCCGGCTCACGAAGACAGCCGGCGCGCCGCGAGGTACGCGAGCTGCGCGCGATTTTGCACGTTGAACAGTTTTTCGAGCGAGCGGATGTGATGGCCGACCTTGTGCAGCGACGTGCGCAGCGCGCTCGCGATCTCCTGGTCGGACAACCCGTGCACGAGCCGTTCGAGCACCTGCTGCTGCTCGTCGCCGAGCGCGAAGCCGCGCATGCGCGCGACGCGCGCTTCGAGAAACGGCAGTGCGACGCGATGCACGGCGAGACTCACCGCCAGCGCGCCGCCGATCACGCGATCGTCGATCCAGTCGGTGCCGTGCGTCTCGGACGTCAGGTTCACGGCGACGCGCAGATCGAGCCGCGGCGCCGACAGGCTGAAGATCACGCCGCTGTTCATTGCGTGCGCACGCAAGTGACCGGCGAGTGCGAGCACCTTGCGATCGCCGCCGCGCTGCGCGGCCGCCTCGATCTCGTCGAGCCGCCACGCGACCGGAAAGCCGCTTTGCCGCACCTGCGCGAAACGCGGATCGCTTTCGTACAGCGCGCCTTCGATATACGGCTGCATGAACGACGGCGGCGCGAGATCGCGCAGCAGATGCGCGCAGAGAATGCGCCGGCCGATCATTTCATACGCGCCATAACCGAGCGTACTGAAACCGATTTGCCGCAGGCGCGCATGGTATGGCGAAAAATCGATTGCGCTCAGGTCGCTTTTACCGGATCCGAATTGAATGCCGGTAAAAACGTCGCGTTCGATCGCGGGAATCCCATTCGAATAAGCGGCGGCTGCCGCAATATCGGCGTGCGTGAACCATTCGACGCGTGGCGCGCCGTCAGCATGTGTCATGAGGAGCCCACCCTTTCCCAATATGTGAATCAAGCCCCGTCACGTCATGGTCTTTTTGTCGTGATTTTTCGGTCTTGGGAACGGGCGTGCGTTTATCGAATCGGCACACCGCAACCTTTCGCCGAAATTAGTATTACGGCATATTACGCGCACACCGGCATTTTTGTACAATGCCCCCGCGTTTCGTCAGGATCACGATTCGCCTATCAATACGATGCTTCGATCGCACCGCCGCCCGCCGTGCACGACACGGCCGTCCTGCGCGCTGCGCGTCGATTCCGAGGGATGGCTCATGTCCGATATTGCGTTGCACGAAGAAGCAGTCGCCTCAACCCTTGCCGGCCGGCCGCATGCACGCGTGTCCGCCCGGCGCGAGCGCCCGGTGCAGGTCGTGTGGTGCGACGATGTGCGACGCGGCGACGTCGCGCAGCCGAACGCGCCGAAGCTCGGCGTCGCCGACACGCTCGCACATGCGCAAAGCACGGCCGAGCGCAACCGGATCGTCACGAGCCTGCTGCATCTGACCGGCTTCTCGACGTTTGCCTATTTCGCGCTCGAGTTTGCGCACGAGCGCGTCGAGAGTCTGTATCTGCATGAAGCGTTCACACCGTCGACGTATCGCGGCGATTACGTGCGGCACAACCATCACGACGTCGATCCGCGCACGCTCGGTGCGCGCGTCTGCAACATGCCGATCGTATGGGACCTGCAGCAGCTGCGCCGCGATCATCAGCCGCGCGACGACGATGCGTCCGACGCACCGGCCGCGCTCGACGGCTTCCTGCAGACGATGCAGGACGACGGAATGTGCAGCGGCATCATGTATTCGATGGCGGTGCCCGGCACGCGGCTGCACGCGTTCATGAGCTTCACCGCGCCGCGCCGCACGCGCGAGTGGATCACGCCCGCCACCGTCGAGCAGGCGCTGTCGATCGGGCTGTCGGTGCACAAGTTCGCGTCGCCGCAGCTGATCGCGACGTCGCGCGAGCGCGCCGTCAACGGGCTCACGCCGTTCGAGCAGGAACTGCTGATCGGCATCGCGGAAGGCGCATCGGACAAGGAAATCGGCCGGCGGCTCGACACCAGCGCGCACAACGTCGACTACCACCTGAGAAAACTGCGCAAGCGCTTCGGCGTCGCGAACCGGATTCAGCTCACGTACCTGACGTCGAAGCTCGAGCTGATCTGATACGCGCGCGTTGAGCGTGCGCGCAGCGCAACGACGATGCCGGCCGCGCGGGCCGGCATGCGCCGCTGTGTCGGCCCGCGCTACTTGAGCAGCGTCATCTGCACGACCTTGACGATCACGAGCCCGACCGCGACCACGAGATAGCCGCGCAGCACGCCCATCCAGATTCGCGTCGCGAGCGTCATGTGCTGCGGCTCGAGCGTATCGAGCGGCGGCATGCGCCAGGTCGCGCGCGCCGCGCGGTCGATGCCGGGCTCGACGACGCGACGATTGCGGCGGAACAGCACCGTCGCGAGATAGCCCGCAATCGCGAGCACCGTGCCGCCCACCAGCACGTCGACGATCGCTTCGCCGCTGATGTCGGGATACATCACCGACGCGGTCAGGATGATCGACAACAGCACCAGCACCCAGACGACCGCGCCGGTGAACACGTTCAGCTTCGTCGAGTTGACCCACGGGCCGAGCACCTGACGGTCGTTGCAGAGCACGAGCAGAAACACGGTCGCGCTCGGCAGCAGCACGCCCGCGAGCGTCTGCACCGCTTCGGTCAGCAGCCCGAGCGGGCTGCCGGGAATCAGCACGAGCGTGGCGGCCGCCGCGACGATCGCGAAGTACACGAGATAGAAGCCCTTCGCGTCCGACACGCC
Organism: Burkholderia sp. HMSC10F09; assembly: GCF_001806955.1. Classification (NCBI taxonomy): domain Bacteria; kingdom Pseudomonadati; phylum Pseudomonadota; class Betaproteobacteria; order Burkholderiales; family Burkholderiaceae; genus Burkholderia; species Burkholderia sp. HMSC10F09. The sequence goes on along the minus strand of NZ_KV786890.1, from coordinate 35,082 downwards.
GCGATGCAGCGAATGACGGATCTTGAAGACGTCGCCGATCGCATAGGCCGTCGACAGCGACACGGCCGCCGCGCCGATGATGCACGCATCGAGCAGTGCGATCGCGAACAGCGTGGCGCTCGTGCGCCCCGCATATTTTTCGAGACCCGCGATCACGCCGCCCGCGTCGGTGAACCCGCCCGCTTCCGGATGGCCGTGGAACAGCGCGGCGCTGAAGCCGATCATCGCGACCGCGCCGATCAGCACGAACGCAATGCCGATCCACAGATCGACCTTCTCGTACTTCATGAAGCGCGGCGTGATCCGCTTGTCGATCACGTAGCTCTGCTGGAAGAACAGCTGCCACGGCGCGACCGTCGTGCCGACGATGCCGATCACGAGCAGCATCACGTCGGACAGCTTTGCGTGCGCGGGCCAGTTCGGCACGAAGAAATCGCGCGTCATCTGCGACACGGGCGGATGGATCGACACGAGCACCGGCACGAGCAGCAGGCTCAGCACGCAGAGGCCGACCGCGAAACGCTCGAAGCGCCGGAAGTCGCCGGTACTCACCGCGGCCATCGTCAGCGCGGCGGCCACGCAGACGCCGGCCACCTTCGGCAGCCCGAAGAACGCGAGCACGAAGGTGATGCCGATGAACTCGGTGACGATCGTCAGCGCGTTCAGCAGAAACAGGTCGATCACGCTGAACGCGCCCCAGAACTTGCCGAAGCGCTCGAAGATCAGCCGCGCGTGGCCGACGCCCGTCACGGCGCCGAGACGCAGCACCATCTCCTGGTTCACGTACAGCACGGGGACGAGCAGCAGCAGCGTCCACAACAGCGTCGTGCCGTAGTTTTGCCCGGCCTGCGTATAGGTACCGAACGCGCCGGCGTCGTTGTCGCCGACCATCACGATCAGGCCCGGCCCGATGATCGCGAGCAGCGTGCGCAGGCGCGCCCACCACGTGCCGCGCGCGCCCGTGTCGTGATGCGCGATCGTGCCGAGCGCGCCGCGAATGTCGCCGAGATGGGCTTCGTCGAGCACCGCGCTGCGCTCGGCGGCAATCGGCGAAGAAACGTTGGAGGGTGTGGACATGATGACTTCCGTACGGCTAAGGGTTATCCGGTGAGCGTGTGACCTTGGCATGCGCGCGGGACGGCGGCTTGGCGGCGGCGTCCGTGCGCATGCCGAGGCATGCTCGGCGCGGTCGGTCAGCGGATCAGCGACGCCAGGCGATTGAGCAGGCGCGCAAGCGGACGCGGGCGCGCATCGAGCGCGAGCATCGCGTCGTAGTGGGCGCGCGATTCTTCGACGCGCGGAAAGGTCGACAGCAGAAGGCCGAAGTTCATGGTCTGGCTCCGTGCGGCGTCGGCATGCGTGCCGGCCGCGTCGTGGGGTGCGGGCGCCAGTCCAGGGCCTGAACGAGCGGTCAGGCTAGCGGGCCGGCGTGTCCCTGCGACCCCGATTCAAAAGGGTCTGTGCTTGCAACGGGCATAAGGGACAACTGTCGCTGTCGTTCATGGCGGCTCCTGTACGGTGTTCGGACGAACACGGTTGACCGCCGTCCGGCGCGCGGGCCGCGCACGCGATGCGAAAACGACGCATGCGCGAACGCGGCCGCCTGCCGGGCGGCGTTGAAACCGGACGGCGCATGCGCGAACGCATCACGCCGGCCGGCGCGAATCAGGGTGCACGAAGGAGTTGCTGCGAAATACTGCTGCGCGCACCGTTTGCCCGAGAGACAAACGGCGGCTTCGATGAGGCGCGGACGTCGGTCGCTCAGGCGGAAATTTCGTTCGAAGATCGACTACTGCAGGCGTCCAAGGCGGCGGCCCCAAGAGTGAAGATGCTGGATTCTATGGACCGGCGGAAAGTGAAGTCAACCCCGCGCGGACGGGTTTCACGAAATAATTTTCCATGCGCGCCGCACTGAAAGATTCGACCGCGAAAATGCGCGCCGAAACCTTTCATCGGGTGTCGGCGGCGCGCTGCGCGCGATGCGCGAAAGCAACGGCACGGCCGCCGCGCGGCGGCCGTGCGCGTGTCACTCGCCATACATTTCGAGCAGCTTCAGCGTGACGCCGTTGGTCCAGCCGAAGCCGTCCTGCAGCGGATATTCGCCGCCGCCCCCGCCGCCCTGCCCGGCCCCTTCGACGACGTATTTCTCGACGAGCTTGCCCTCGGTCGCGTAGACGTGCTTCACGTCGGCCAGGAAGCGCGTGCCGATGTCCTTCGCGAGCGCCGGCTCGCCGTAGCGGCGCAACCCCTCGATCGCGATCCACTGCAGCGGCGCCCAGCCGTTCGGCGCATCCCATTGCTGGCCGGTCGTCTCGGTCGTCGTCGCGAGACCGCCGGGCTGCAGCAGCGTCTTGCGCACTTCGCGCGCCGTCGCCTTCGCGCGCTCGGGCCACGCCACGCCCGCGAACAGCGGGTACAGCGCGGCCGCCGTCACGCCGTCGCGCGGCTTGCGCAGCTGCCAGTCGTAGTCGCCGTAGTAGCCGCCGCGATTCCACAGCCAGCGATTGATCGCGAGCGCGCGCCGCGCCGCGCGGCCCGAGAAGTCGATCACGCATCCGACGTCGTGCGTGACCGTGCAGCCCTTCACGATCGTCCGTTCGAGATGGAACATCAGGCTGTTCAGGTCGACCGGCACGATCGACGTCGTGCGGATCGTCGCGAGCGTCTTGCCGTCGCCGAGCCAGCGCGAGCTGTAATCCCAGCCGCTCTCCGCGCCGGCCCGCAGGTCGCGGTACACGTCGTTCGCGGCACGGCCCGACGCCGCCTTCGCCGTCGTCACGTCCTCCAGATACGATTCGTCGCGCGGCGTGTCGCTCGCGTCCCAGTAGCGGTTCAGCACCGCGCCGTCCGGCATCGCGACCACGTGGCGTGCGGCCTGCCCGCGCGGCGTCGTCGATTCGCCCTGCATCCAGTACGCATATTCCTTGCGCAGCGCCGGCAGATATTTCTGATAGACCTTGTCGCCCTCGGCCTGCGCGGCGAGCGTCACCATGTACGCGAAGAACGGCGGCTGCGAGCGGCTCGCGTAGTACGTGCGATTGCCGTTCGGGATGTGCCCGACCGTATCGATCAGATGCGCGAAGTTGTCGAGCATGTCGTCGACGAGATCCTCGCGGCCCGACACCTGCAGCCCGAGCATCGTGAAATAGGTGTCCCAGTAATAGCCTTCGCGGAAACGGCCACCCGGCACCACGTACGGTTTCGGCATCGGGATCAGCGAGCTGTACGGTGGCGCCGTCGTCGTCGTGCGCGTGAGCTGCGGCCACAGCCAGTCGATATGCTCGCGCAGCGTCTGGTTCGGCGGCGGCGTCACGCCGCCTTGCGCCGGCGGCGTAAAGTGCTGCTCGACGAATGCCTTCAGCGAGAAACCCGCCTGCGATTTCTGTTGCTGATACAACTGCATGATCGTCGCGGGATCGGTGTCCGGCGTCGCATCGACGAAGGTTTTCTGGTCCGGATAGACCGAGGCCGTCTGCACCGCGACGAACAGGTCGCCGTACAGCTGGCTCGGCGGCGGCAGCAGCGTGGCCGCCGTCGCGTTCGGCACCGTCGCCGCGGGCGACGCGGCCAACTGGGTTGCGGCGTGGTTGGCGCTGTCCGCCTGCGCGGCGCAGCCGGCAACGGCCAGATAGGCGACCGCCAGCGCGGCGGCCCAGCGAACGCGCGGCGCGGCGGGCGCGGCCGGCGCGCAATGCGATGCAGTCGATGCGGCGGATACGATCGATTCGGCACGACGTGACGTCATGGCGTGTCCCCTCCTTTCGATGGTGAGTGGATCGGCATGGTCTCGTCGCGTGCGCGCCCGTCTCGATGGCCGTCGAGCGATGCGCGTCGTGATGTTGAAGCAGAGTGGATCGACTGTCGCATGAAACGTCCGCGGCGTGCAAGCTCCGAGCGCGACGGCGCAGGTTGCGCGCGCAGTCGTCCTTTTCCGCGCGCGGTGCAGGAACGACTATTGCAACATGCGGAACAAGCGTTGTCGTACGTGACGCGGCGACAACAATATGGGCATAATGGCGCCTTTACCGCGCGCCCAGCCCATGTCGCCCGTCTTCCTAGCACCGCTCATCGTTGCCTGTGCGTTGTTCATGGAAAGCGTCGACGCGAACATCATCGTCACCGCGCTGCCCGCGATGGCGAGGGACTTCGGGCACAACCCCGTCACGCTGAACATCGCGATCACGGCCTACGTGGTCGGCCTCGGCGTGTTCATCCCGATCTGCGGCTGGCTCGCCGACCGCTTCAGCGCACGCGCGGTGTTCCGCACCGCCATCGGCATCTTCGTCGCCGGCTCGCTGCTCTGCGCCGCCTCCAATTCTCTCGGCCTGCTCACGTTCGCGCGCTTCGTGCAGGGCGTCGGCGGCGCGATGATGGTGCCGGTCGGCCGGATCATCATCTTCCGCGCGGTGCCGCGCTCCGATCTCGTGCGCGCGATGAACTACCTCGCGATTCCCGCGCTGTTCGGGCCGACCGTCGGGCCGCTCGTCGGCGGCTTCATCACGACATATCTGCACTGGCGGATGATCTTCTTCATCAACGTGCCGATCGGTCTGTACGGGATCTACCTCGCGACGCGGCACATCGCGAACACGCACGAGCCCGATCCGGGGCCGCTCGACTGGTTCGGCTTCCTGCTCTCGGCAAGCGGCGCCGCGCTGCTGCTGATGGGGCTCACGCTGATCGACGGTGCGCTGACGACGCGCACGAACGCGCTCGCGATGTGCGCGACCGGCGCGGTGCTGCTCGCGCTCTACGTGCCGTACGCGCGGCGCAAGGAACGGCCGGTGCTCGATCTAAGCTTCCTGAAGATTCCGACGTACCACGCGAGCGTCGTCGGCGGGTCGCTGTTCCGCATCGGGCTCGGCGCGGTGCCGTTCCTGCTGCCGCTCGCGCTGCAGGAAGGACTCGGCATGAGCGCGTTCCATTCGGGGCTGATCACCTGCGCGTCGGCGCTCGGCGGCGCCGTGAGCCGCTCGACGGCCACGCATACGCTGCGCCGCTTCGGCTTTCGTACCGTGCTCATCTACAACGCCGCATTCGCGGGCCTCGCGATCGCCGCGTACGGCGTGTTCCATCCGGGCATGCCGACGTGGGCGATCTGGGTCATCGTGCTGGTCGGCGGGATTTTCCCGGCGCTGCAGTTCACGAGCCTGAACTCGATGATCTACGCGGACATCTCGCCGCGCGACGCGGGTCGCGCGACGAGCCTCGGCAGCGTCGTGCAGCAGATGTCGCTCGGGCTCGGCGTGACGGTCGCCGGTCTCGTGCTGCATCTGTCGCACTGGCTGCAGGGCCATCGGGCGATGGTGTGGTCGGATTTCTGGCCGGCGTTCGTCGTGGTCGGGCTGTGCTCGTTCGCATCGATTCCGATCACGCGCCGGCTGCCGCCCGGTGCCGGCGACGAAGTCGCGCGCGGCAAGCGGCAGTAGACGCCCGCGCGGGCGAGCGGCCGAACGCGGAACGCCGAACGCTCGAACGCGCTCGCTGCAGAAACGGAATCGGAAAAAATCAGCGGACATCCACATGGGGCCGGTGCACAGCCGTGTGGATATCCGCTCAGGGCTCCGGGCTTCTCGTTGGGGGTTGAGACACCCGGATTCGCTTCCTGCGTGCCATGGACATATGTGCGTCGGAAGCGGAATCGTTGCGCGTTTGTCGTCGCGCCATGTCCTGCACTATAGGGAATGTTTGCGGATGCATCTGTCAAGCATTGTCAGATGCGTGTCGGCTACGCCGTGCGCGGTGCGACGCGATTGAAGTGGTGCACGATCGGGCGTGGCGGCTGTCGCATCCGTCGCTTGCCGCCGAATCACCGGCCATACCACGCGCAGGCACATACCACGCGCAGGCAAACTCCGCTTACGATGTACGCGTTGCCGACTCCGCTCCCGATCGCTTCGATGCCCACCCTCTCGCTTGCCGCCGCCCGCGCGCTGCATCTCGCCGCGCAGGGCCTGCTCACGCCGCCGCGCCGCAAGGCGACCAAGGCCGACGTGCTCGACACGATCCGCCGCATGGCGCAGTTGCAGATCGATACGATTCACGTCGTCGCACGCAGCCCCTATCTCGTGCTGTTCAGCCGCCTCGGCGCGTTCCGGCCGCAATGGCTCGACGAACATCTGGCTGAAGCGCGGCTGTTCGAATACTGGTCGCACGAAGCGTGCTTCCTGCCCGTCGAGCAATTCGGGCTGATGCGTTACAAGATGCTCGATCCGTCCGGAATGGGATGGAAATACGCGGCCGACTGGCATGCGCAGCACCGCGACGAGATCGCGCGGCTGCTCGACAGGATTCGCTCGGAAGGCCCGGTGCGCTCAGCCGATTTCGTGCGCGCGGACGGCATGAAAGGCAACGGATGGTGGGACCGCAAGCCGGAGAAGCGGCATCTCGAAGTGCTGTTTACGACCGGCGATCTGATGGTCGCCGAGCGCCGCAATTTCCAGCGCATCTACGACGTGCGCGAACGCGTGCTGCCCGACTGGGACGACGCGCGCGACCTGCCGCCGCGCGAAGCCGTGCTGCCGACGCTGCTCGATTACACGTGCCGCGCGCTCGGCATCGTCCGCGCGGACTGGGTCGCCGATTACTACCGGCTGCCGCGCCGCTCGTATCGCGCGGAACTCGAACGGCTCGCGCAGGCCGGCGAGCTGATTCCGGTGCAGGTTGCAGACTGGAAGGAGCCGGCCTACGTGCATCGTTCGCTCGAGGCGCTGCTGCCCGCGGCGGCCGCCGACACGCTGCGCTCGACCGTCACGACGCTGCTGTCGCCGTTCGATCCGGTCGTATGGGATCGTCGCCGCGCGGCGACGCTGTTCGACTTCGACTATACGATCGAGTGCTATACGCCCGCGCACAAGCGGCGTTACGGCTATTTCTGCCTGCCCGTGCTGCATCGCGGCCGCCTGATCGGCCGCGTCGACGCGAAAGCGCATCGCGCGCTCGGCACGTTCGAGCTGAAGTCCGTGCATATCGAGCCTGGCGTGCGCGTCGGCAGCGGGCTCGCGGCCGATGTCGCGAAAGCCGTCAGAAAACTCGCGGCCTGGCACGGCACGCCGCAGATCACCGTCGCGCACGCGCCGCCCGAACTGGCGCGCGCGCTTCGCGATGCGTGACGGCGAGCCGAACGCCGCGGCAATTCAGTCGCGCAGCTTGCGAAAACGCGGCGTGCCGTCCGGCAGCGTCTCGTTGAACATCGTTTCCGGACGCACCCACAGACCGCGCGCATGCGGCCACAGGTGCTCGTAGACGACGAGCGATTCCTCGGTTTCGGAGTGACGGGCGACACCGATCACGCGATACAGTCCGCCCTTGTAATGGCGGTGCGTCGCGAGCTGTTCGGCTTCCTGTTCGGTCATGGCGGGCGCTCCCTTCGGCAAATCGGAAAGCGCGTATTGTATGCGCGGCGCCGCGCGTCAGCGTTTCGTGTAGATGTCGGGGCGGCGGATCTCCATCACGCGCTCCGGATGCGCGATGGCCTCGAAACCGACCGGGCGATACAACGCGTGCGCGTCGGACGTCACGAGCATGATCCGGCGCAGCTGCGCAAGCATCGGCTGCGCGAACACGTGATCGATCAGTGCGCGGCCATAGCCGCGGCCACGCTCGGCCGGCAGCACGAACACGTCGCAGAGATACGCGAACGTCGCATGGTCGGTGACGAGCCGCGCGAATCCGACGAAGCGATCGCCGACGTACGCGCCGAAACAGAGCGACCCCTCGATCGCGCGCTCGACGACGTCGCGCGGAATGCCTTTCGACCAGTACGCGTCGCGATGCAGGAAATCGAAGATCGCGTCGACGTCGAGTTCGCGCTTGTCGGTCGAAAATCTGAGCGTGGCATCGGCAGCAGCAGGCACGGCGGTTCTCCGGCATCACGGAACGAAGCGTCGACGATACCGCGCCGCGCCGTGCGCGACAAGCGCCCGTCGCCGGCCGTCGCGATCGGCTACCATGGCGGCGCGGCACGCCGTGCCGCCGCAGATCGACACCGACCCGCACACATGCACCGACACCCCGTCACTTCCGCCGTGCCAGCGCACGCACTTCCCATGCACGCAACCCGCCCACCGACCGCCTACAAGCGATGACGTACCGGCTCGTCGCGTTCGACTTCGACGGCACGCTTGCCGATTCGCTCGACTGCTTTCTCGCGGCGCTGTCCGAGGCGTCGCGCCTGCACGGGTTTCGCGATGCGGATCCCGCGATGCGCGCGACGCTGCGCACGATGTCCGCGCGCGACATCGTGCGTGCGCTCGACGTACCGGTGTGGAAGGTGCCGCGCGTGACGATCGACATGCGTCGACTGATGCGCGCACGCATCGCACACGTCGCGCTGTTTCCCGGTGTCGAGACGACGTTCGATGCGCTCGCTGCGCGCGGCATCCGCATCGCGATCGCGACGTCGAATGCCGAAGACGTCGTGCGCGACCGGCTCGGCCCGCACGCCGCTGCGCGTGTCGATCATTTCGCATGCGGGATTCCGTTGTTCGGCAAGGCGCGTCGGCTGCGTGCGCTCGCGGGCGAAGCCGGCGTGCGCGCGGACCAGATGCTGTACGTCGGCGACGAGATCCGCGATGCCGAGGCCGCGCGTCGCGCGCGCATCGCGTTCCAGGGCGTCGCGTGGGGCTACACGGCGCCGCACGCATTGCAGCCGCACTGCGCGACGCCGCTGCTGCCGCATCTCGACGCGCTGCTCGATCGCGTGTGATCGCTCGCGCGCAATGCGCGCGCAAGCACACGCGTTCAGCGGATCGCCGCATGCTGCGCGCCATGTTGCACGCGCAATCTTGGCCGCGCATCGCGCACGAAAAAATTTCCGTTGCGCGACGCGCGGCGGTACACGCTACCGACATATCGCCGACACGCATCGCGCGGTCTTACCATCCGTTACAGAAGCCACAGCACCGTTGCACCTGCGACACGCACGGCCTCCTAGAATCGGTCGGGCCGGTGATCGCTTCGACCGGCGCCGCGGCAGAGCGGCGGCCGAAGCCGGCCCGGGCGCATGCCCGGTCTCTCGCACAGCATCGGATCACGCGATCCGTCGTTCAACCAGAGCCCCGATGAAAGGAGGTCCCATGAACCGCTTCTCCCCCGTTTCGCGCCTCGCCCTGTCTGCCGTTGGCCTGCTTCTCGTCGCCGCGACGGCGACCGCCCAGACCGCTCAGCCGGCCGCGTCCGCACCCGCAGCCGCGACGACGCGCATCCACGAAGCCGACCAGGCGTTCATTACGGACGGCACGAAGACGGTTTCGACGCAGCACGACGCGGCACGCATCGCCGACGCGCGCACGTCGGACAGCCAGGTGAAGGCATTCGCGCAGCGCGTGTCGACCGACGACGAGAAGATCATTCAGGCGATGCGCGCCGCGAGCCCGCGCGGCGTCGACGTGCCGGCCAACGACCCGGACACGACCGTGCTGAACAGCATCAAGAGCCTGCGCGGCGCCGAGTTCGACAAGGCATACATCGAGCAGGTCGCGCTGGCGGGGCAGCAGAAGACGATCTCCGCCTTCCAGGCCGAGATCGCATCGGGCCGCGATGCGAAGCTGAAGGAAGTCGCGCGTCAGGCGCTGCCGATCCTGCAGGCCCACTACGCGGACGCGCAGAAGCTCGCGCAACGCCACCATCTCGCATCGGCGCAGTAATGCGATGCCCCGCGCCGCCGCGTCGTGCCCGCGGCGCGGCGCGCGCGTTTACGTCCCGAGTTACGTCCCGAGCTTCGCGCGCAGTCGCGCATCCACTTCAGGCCACTCGTCGTCGATGATGCTGAAGCGCACCGAATTGCGCTTGCGGCCGTCCGGCATGATGCGCTCGTGACGCACGATGCCTTCCTGCTTCGCGCCGAGCCGCAAGATCGCGGCGCGCGACCGTTCGTTCAGTTCGTCGGTCGTGAACTGCACGCGCACGCAGCGCAGCGTGTCGAACGCATACGCCAGCAGCAGCCACTTCGCTTCGGTATTCACGTGCGTGCGCTGCATCGACGCACTCAGCCACGTATGACCGATCTCCAGCTTGCGATTGCGGCGGTCGATCTTCCAGAAGCGCGTGCTGCCGACCACACGGCCTGAGCCGCGATCGACGATCGTATAAGGCATCACGGTGCCCGCCGCGCGTCCGTCCAGCGCGGTCGCGAGATAGGCGTCGATCGTCTGCGCGTCGGGCACGACCGTCACCTTCAGATTCCATAGCGCGCCGTCCGCGGCGGCGTCCAGCAGCGCATCGCGATCGGCCGTCGCGAGCGGACGCAGTTCGACGCGCGGCCCGGTCAGTGTCGGTTGTTCGAGCAGCGGCGAGGCATCGGTCATGACGGATTCCGTTGAAGTAACGACAGGGACGGCAGGGACGGCACATCCGCGATCATACGAGCGTCGCGTGACGGCCGCATCGCGGCCTTACACACGTGGTGCATGCGCGGCACGTGCGCCGAGATGCGCGGCAAGCCGCTCGCGAATCGCCGTCGCTTCGCCGCGTAGCGCGTCGGCAAACGCATCGACGAGCAGGCTTTTCGGTCGGTGCTCGGGAACGATCACGCTGACGCGATACGGAAACGAACGCGTGAGCGGCCGCACGTGCAGGTCGCGGCCGACGAAATCGAGCGCGGTCAGCGGATTGACGATCGCCGCGCCGAGCCCTTGCCGCACGAACGCGCAGACCGACACGGCGGACGGCGTCTCGACGACCGAGCGCGGCGCGACGCCGAGCTGCGCGAACGCATCGTCGATCATGACGCGGTACGGATCGTTCAGCGACAGGCTGACGAACGGGCGATCGGCGAGATCGGCGAGATCGATCGCCTTGCGCGCGAGCAGCGGATGACCGTCCGGCAGCACGCAGACCTCGTCCACCTCCAGGAGCGGCGTCAGCAACGTGCCGGGCGGCGCGACGTCGTGTTCGGTCAGTCCGACGTCGTAACGCTGCGCGGTCAACCACTCCTCGAGCACCGGCGACTCCTGCGTCGCGACCGATACGCTGACGCCCGCATGCGCATCGCGAAAGCGCCGGCACGCGCCCGGCAGGATCGCATGCGCGAACGCGGGCAGTGCAATCACCGACAGCTGGCCGTCGCGAAACTCGCGCAGCCGCGCGGCCGTCGCCGCGACGCGTTCGAGCCCCACATACGCGAGCCGCACGTCGTCGAACAGCGTGAGCGCAGCCATCGTCGGCCGCAGCCGCCCGTGCGCGCGCTCGAACAGCGCGAAGCCGACGATCTGCTCCATCCGCGCAAGCTCGCGGCTGATCGTCGGCTGCGACGTATAGAGCATCTCGGCCGCGCGCGTCGTGCTGCCGCTCAGCATCAGCGCGCGAAACACCTCGATATGACGATGCGTGAGCGAAGCCACCTATATCCCGAATGAATTGAATGTCGATAAATCGGCATTTTACTGCATAGCAGATTGCGCGCATCATCGCGACTGTCCGTTCATTCGACCGATCCATCCGTCATGTCCCTCGATTCCCGCCAGCTCGCTGCGCTCGCGCAGCAATACGGCACCCCGCTGTGGGTGTACGACGCCGACATCATTCGCGACCGCATCGCGCAACTGCGCCAGTTCGACGTGATCCGCTATGCGCAGAAAGCGAACTCGAACGTCCATATCCTGAAGCTGATGCGCGACGAAGGCGCGTGCGTCGACGCCGTGTCGCTCGGCGAAATCGAGCGCAGCCTCGCGGCCGGCTTCAGCCCGGCGGGCGAGCCCGAAGGCGTCGTGTTCACCGCCGATCTCGTCGATCGTCCGACGCTCTCGGCCGTACTGAAGCACGGCGTGACCGTCAACGCGGGCTCGCTCGACATGCTCGAGCGCGTCGGCCAGCATGCGCCGGGCCACCGCGTGTGGCTACGTGTAAATCCGGGCTTCGGTCACGGGCACAGCAACAAGACCAATACCGGCGGTCCGCAGAGCAAGCACGGGATCTGGATCGACGACGTGCCGCGCGCGATCGCGCTCGTGCGTCAGTACGGGCTGAAGCTCGTCGGGATCCACATGCACATCGGCTCGGGCGTGGACTACGGTCATCTGTCGCAGGTGTGCGACGCGATGGTCGACCTCGTCACCTCGCTCGGCCACGACATCGACGCGATCTCCGCGGGCGGCGGGCTGTCGATTCCGTATCGCGAGGGCGAGCCGCGCGTCGATGTCGATCACTATTTCCGTCAATGGGACGCCGCGCGCAAGCGCATCGAACGCCATCTCGGCCACGCGGTGCGCATCGAGATCGAGCCGGGCCGCTTCCTGGTGGCCGAAGCCGGCACGCTCGTCACCGAAGTGCAGGCCGTCAACCGCCGGCCGAAGCACGACTTCGTGCTGATCGATGCCGGCTTCAACGACCTGATGCGTCCGGCGATGTACGGCAGCTATCACGCGGTGTCCGTGCATGCGCACGACGGTGCGCTGCCCGCAGGGCGGCCGCAGGTCGACATCGCGATCGCGGGGCCGCTGTGCGAATCGGGCGACGTGTTTACGCAGGACGCGGGCGGCGTGGTCACGCACCGCAAGCTCCCGCAGCCGCAGATCGGCGACCTGCTGTTCCTGCACGATGCGGGCGCGTACGGCGCATCGATGTCGTCGAACTACAATAGCCGGCCGCTCGCGCCGGAAGTGCTCGTCGATCGCGGCACGCCGCGGCTGATTCGCCGCCGGCAGACGATCGGCGAATTGCTCGCGCTCGAAACGTTCGAATAAGGCGCGCGCGACGACGTACGGCCACACTCGCTGATGCGGGCGAGTGTGGCTGTTTTGCTTTTCGGCGGGCGGGCCGCACCCTGCCCGTACGCGTGCCGCGCCATCACCCCGCGCGCTGCACCGGCACCGCCTTCGAAAAATACTTCGCGCCCGCGACGCAACCGACGACGATCGCGGTCACGGCCACCATCGACGGCGGCACCGTCTCGTGCAGCACGCCGGCCGCGAGCACGAACCCGAAGAACGGCTGCAGCAGCTGCAACTGGCCGACGCCCGCGATCCCGCCGAGCGCGAGCCCGCGATACCAGAACACGAAGCCGATCAGCATGCTGAACAGCGACACGTAAGCGAGCCCCCACAACGCAGCCGTATCGATGCCGTCGAACGTCGCGGGCCGCGTGATCCATGCGAGCGGCAGCATCAGCGGCAGCGACAGCACGAGCGCCCACGAGATCACCTGCCAGCCGCCGAGATCGCGCGACAGCCGCGCGCCTTCCGCATAGCCGAGCCCGCACGCGACGATCGCGGCGAGCATCAGCGCATCGCCGAGCGCCGACGCCTGCCCGCCGTTGCGCAACGCGAACGCGGCGACCGCGCCGCTGCCGAGCAGCGAGAACGCCCAGAACGGCGCGCGCGGCCGTTCGCCGCCGCGCCATACGCCGAACAGCGCGGTCGCGAGCGGCAGCAGCCCGACGAACACGATCGCATGCGCGGACGTCACATGCCGCAGCGCGAGCGCGGTCAGCAGCGGAAAGCCGATCACGACGCCAAGCGCGACGACCAGCAACGACGCCGCTTCGCCGCGCGTCGGCCGCTTCTGCTTCAGCGCGCCCAGCAGCAACAGCCCGAGCGCGCCCGCGATCGTCGCGCGCGCGAACGTCAGGAACAGCGGGTCGAGCCCCTGCACGGCGACACGCGTCGCGGGCAGCGAGCCGCTGAATATGATCACGCCCAGCAGCCCGCTGAGCCATCCGTCGGTCGTTTTTTGCACGGCACATCCTGAACGGGAAAAGTGGATGACCGATGATCCGCCACGCGTGAAATGCGCGTAAGCTACACCGCAATACAATTCCGACAAACTGTACTGGACAACCGGCCGTACAGTTCACCGCCGACCATGATCCGTTCCGCCCCGAACCCGGCTCCGCCCGCCGCGTCGCGCACGCGCGTCGAAACCGTGATGGATACGCTGCGCGCACGCATCTCGAGCCGCACGTTGATGCCGGGCGCGCGCGTGCCGTCGATCCGCATGATGGCCGACGCGCTGCACGTGTCGAAGTCGACCGTCGTCGACGCATACGAGCGGCTCGCGAGCGAAGGCGTGCTCGTCGCACGCCGCGGCTCGGGCTTCTACGTGTCGGGGCACGCGCCGCCGCTCGCGCTGGCGGATCTCGGCCCGCGGCTCGACCGCGAGCTCGATCCCTTATGGCTGACGCGTCAGTCGCTCGAATCGCTGCCGAGCGCGATGAAGCCCGGCTGCGGATGGCTGCCGTCGTCGTGGCTGCCCGACGACAGCCTGCGCCGTGCACTGCGCGCCGCGTCGCGCGACGAGTCCGACGCACTGACCGATTACGCGACGCCCGCCGGCCTGCCCGCGCTGCGTCAGCAGCTCGCGTGGCGTCTCGCGCAGCACGGTGTCCACGCGGAGCCCGCGCAGATCATGCTGGCCGACAGCGGCACGCAGGCGCTCGATTTCGTCTGCCGGCTGCTGCTCGAACCGGGCGACACGGTCGTGCTCGACGATCCCTGCTATTTCAATTTCCAGGCGCTGCTGCGCGCGCATCGCGCGCGGATCGTCAGCGTGCCGTACACGCCGAACGGCCCCGATCTCGCGCGCTTCGAGCAGACGCTCGTCGAGCACCGCCCGCGCCTCTACATCACCAACGCCGCGCTGCACAATCCGACCGGCGCGACACTGTCGCCGCCCGTCGCGCACCGGCTGCTGACGCTCGCGGCCGATCACGGGCTGCTGATCGTCGAGGACGACATCTTCGCGGATTTCGAAAGCACGCCCGCGCCGCGGCTCGCCGCCTTCGACGGGCTGCAGCGCGTCGTATCGATCGGCAGCTTCTCGAAGACGCTGTCGGCTGCGATCCGCTGCGGCTACGTCGCCGCGCGGCCCGAGTGGATCGACGCGCTCGTCGACCTCAAGCTCGCGACATCGTTCGGCCATGCGCAGATCGGCGCGAACGTCGTGCACCGGCTGCTCGTCGACGGCACCTATCGGCGCCATCTGGACGGTCTGCGTGCGCGTCTGGCGGATGCGATGGGCGAAACGATCCGCCGGCTCGCACGCGCGGGGCTCGCGGTCTGGACCGAGCCGCGCGGCGGCCTGTTCGTCTGGGCGCAGTTGCCGGACGGGCTCGATGCCGCGCGCGTCGCGCGGCATGCGCTCGACGACGATGTCGTGCTCGCGCCCGGCAACGTGTTCAGCGCGTCGCATGGCGCGACGTCGTATCTGCGCTTCAACGTGTCGCGCTGCAAGGAGCCGGCAGTGTTCGACGCGCTCGCGCGTGCGATGGATGCGACGCGCGCGTCGACGGCTGGAGCGCGCACGGCCGAGCGGCACGATACTGCGTAGTCGCGCAGTCGACGGCGCGCGGGGCTGTATCGATGAAACCCGCGCTCGACTTGACGAAATCTGAACAACGGCGCGATTTTGGCGCGCTACACTCGGCTTCGTCCCCATCCCTTCCCGTCCATCCGGTTTCGGTCGCCGTCATGAGAATCTCTGTCAGTCGCGTCGTCGGCGTCGATCGCAGACGCCTCTTCACGTGGTCGCAGGACTACGGGCGGCGACTCGTATGGGACAGCTTCCTCGCCGACGCGTACCTGCTCGACGAGACGACCGTCGAGGTCGGCGTCGACGCGTTCTGCCGCAGCCAGTCGGGCGCGACGATGGTGTCGCGCTACGTGGCGTACCGGCCGCCGCAGGTCGCGGCCATCGAAATGGTCGATGGCCCGAAAGTGCTCGAACGCTTCAGCGGCATCTGGAACTTCACCGAACGCACGACAGGCTCGACCGAGGTGAAATTCACCTACAGCTTCCGCGCGCAGCCGACCTGGCTGCGCTGGCTGCTCGAGCCGCTGATCGCGGCGTTCTATCTGGTGCACACGCGCCGGCGTCTCGATTCGTTCAAGCGCTGGGCGGAGGCTGAAGCGCTGCCGTCGCGGCCGTAGCACCGGCGCGCGCCGCACGCTGCCGTACCGCCGTTGCGCGGCGCGCGGCGCCCGCCATAATCGCGCCACATTCCGACTGCATCCGCAGGCCGACAGCCCCAGCGCTCGCCCTACGCGCCTGCGTGGCCGGTGCGCGAGGCAAAGGAAAATCGCATCGACGCTGCGATGCGGCTGATGCCGAAGGGATGCCGCCCCGCCGCTTCCGGAACGCTTGCGATCGCGCGACTGCGCGCGCGTTGGAAGAGGCAGGCGTGCCGACCGTGATCGTCGATGCGGACATGGTGGACGCGCGCCACCGGGATCGCGAATCTTCGCCGGCTCAAATCGACGCGTTCTTACGCGCTCGAGTTTGCCTCTAGGTCATCGGCCAAACGTTGCCGCATCGGAAAGCGGTAGCGCCCGCCGGCTGTCAAAGCATCTCGTCCACGCGTCTGAAGTGATCGATCAGCTTGCGCGCGAGCGCCGTAAATTCGCTCATCTCCTGGTCCGTGAGCACCGACGAGAGCGCTTCGAGCTGCCGATGTTTCGCGTCGAGCTGCGATTCATACGCAGCCTGTCCCGCAGCGGTCAGACGCAGTTCGATACGCCGGCCATCGGTCGGATGAGGCGCCGA
Organism: Burkholderia sp. HMSC10F09; assembly: GCF_001806955.1. Taxonomy (NCBI): domain Bacteria; kingdom Pseudomonadati; phylum Pseudomonadota; class Betaproteobacteria; order Burkholderiales; family Burkholderiaceae; genus Burkholderia; species Burkholderia sp. HMSC10F09. The sequence goes on along the minus strand of NZ_KV786890.1, from coordinate 18,606 downwards.
TTCGACGAAACCGCGCGTCTTCAGCGTGCGCAATGCACGGCTCACGGCGACCTTGTCATAGACCCAATACTGCGCAAACTCGGCCGCGGTAATGCCGGGCGCGCCGCCGATCGCCTCCAGCAGTCGCCATTCGAGCAGCGGCAAATCGTGCAGCGGCAGCATCTGTTTCGAATAGATGCGCCCGAGCAACGTCGAAAGAATCTGCACCTGCGAGAGTTCGTAACGATAGGTGTCGGGCGGAAACGCGCTGACGGCCGGGCGCTGCCCGTCCGCCACCAGCCGTTTCATCAGTGTCTCCGCTTTATGCGTTTCCTCGCTGTGCACGCGCGTCTTCAAAGCTTGCTCCTGTTTTGCCCGCATCGGTCGGTTTGACGACAGTATAGCGGCGCCTCGGTGCGCTCCATGCCGCGCCCCAACGCGCGCGACACGCGTAAACCACTAGCCGGGCGCCATTGCATTTAGTTTCACGTGACACGATACTCGTTACATACGAAACTAAATGGCGGCGCCTGGAACGACGTCGCCGCAACAGGAGACGTCATGCCTGCTCCATCCCACTCTCCGCGCAAAGCTGCGCTCGCCGATCCTTGCTTCGACGCGCCCGCGCCGGCGCGCGCGTCCGCCGGGCTGCGCCGCTGGATCGCGGTCGCGCTGTTTTCGGCGGCATTCGCGCTCGCCTATCTCGACCGCCAGATTCTCACGCTGTTGATCGACCCGGTACGTCAGAGTCTCGGCCTGTCGGACACCCAGGTGGGGCTGCTGCAAGGCCTGGCGTTCGCGCTCTGCTTTGCGATCGGCGGCATACCGCTTGGCTGGCTTGTCGACCACTGCAACCGCGTACGGGTCGCTGCCGGCTGTATTGCGCTATGGAGCGTCGCGACCGCGTCGTCCGGACTTGCGGGAAGTTATGTGCAGCTGCTCGCCGTGCGCTCGGTCACTGCGCTCTCCGAAGCCGGCTGCTCGCCTGCGGCGTTGTCGATCTTTGCGGACCAGTTTCCGCCGCGCCAGTTGCCGCGTGCGACGGCGATTTACACGGCCGCGCCGTACATCGGCGGCAGCGCATCGTTGATGGCCGGTGGCGTCCTGCTTGGGTACTTCAGCCGCACGGGCGGGCTCGACCTGCCGTGGCTCGGTCATCTGCAGCCGTGGCAGGCGGTATTCACCGTCGTCGGCGTGCCAGCGCTGATACTCGCGCTACTGATACTGGCGGGAGTGCGCGAGCCGAGCCGCGTCAACGATATGCGGCTGCCCGAAGCGCGCGTCAGCCTCGGCGACGTGTCGCGGTTCGTGGCCCGAGATGCGCCACATCTGCGCGGCTATTTCTGCGCGTATGCGTGCATTCTCGCTGCGTTCTTCTCGGTGCTGACCTGGTATCCGACCTTCGCTGTCCGCAACGGCTTCGGCCCCGGTGCGTCGCTCGGTCCGATGCTCGGCACGATGTTCCTCGTCTGCGGACTGGCGGGATCGCTGTCGGGCCAGTGCTTCGTCGGGCGAGTCGCCGACAGCCAGATCGTTGCTCGCGTCATGCGCGTCACAAGCGGCGTCACCGCATTGCTGATTCCGGCGGCGATCGTACTCGCACTGGTTCCGCGGTTCGCCGTTTCGCTCGCCGGTTACGGTGCGATGGTGTTCCTGATCAGCATGACGACGTCGTTGATGCCGATCCCGCTGCAAGTGGGCGTGCCGAACCGGATGCGCGGGCGCGTAATCGGCTGCTTCATCTTTGGCGTCAACGTGGTCGGCACGGGAGTCGGGCCGCTCGCTGTCGGCGCAATCAGCGACCACATTGCAGGCGGCCGCATGGACGGGCATGCGCTCGCCGTGGCGCTTGCGATCGTCGTCGTCGTCAGCGCATCCGGTGCCTTCATCGCAATGCGACGAGCGCTTGCCCGACAGATTCGATAAGCGCATCTCCCACGCCATTCCACGCCTTCAGGACGATTCAGATGATGACCATACGATACTTCGCCGCGGGCGACGACGACCGCCGTTTCGTCGACACGCTGCTCGGCGATCGCGATTTCTCGACCGTGTACGCCGGGCCCCGATCGGCCGACGCCATGCGCGCAGCGACGTCGTCGATCCTCGCGACGCATGCCTATTCGATCGACGCGCCCGGCCTGGACATCGCGCCGTGCGACATCGCAGGCGTACCGTGCGAACGCATCGCGGCCGGAGTGGCGGATCGCGAGTCATCCGAACTCGTCGTGTTTCTGCATGGCGGCGGCTTCGTCCGAGGCAGTCTCGCACTTGGCCGCCGCAGCGCAATCGAGCTCGCGGTACTGACGCGGCGGCCGGTACTGGCGATCGGCTATCGACAGGCGCCCGAGCATCGCTTTCCCGCAGCAGGCAACGACATGCTCGCCGTCTATCGCAGCCTGGTCGATCAGGGCTACGACGCGCAGTCGCTCGTCGTCGTCGGCGAATCGTCGGGCGGCTGTCTCGCATTGACGCTGCCGGAATGGCTTCGGCGCAACAGGTGCCCGGCGCCGGCCGGCATCGTGGGCATTTGTCCGATGGCGGATCTGCGCATGGACAGCGTGTCGTGGTATGTCAACGCGGCGCGCGACATCGCCACGCGCGAGATGGGGGCCCGCATGATCGAGCTGTATATCGACGCCGGCTCGACCGCCGATCCGCTCGCGGCACCGCTGTTCACGCCGTACGACGCAACGGCAAACGTATTGCTGTGTGTCGGCGCCAACGAGGTGATGTTGAGCGACGTCGAGCGCTTCGCCGATCATGCCGCGCGTGCCGGTGCGACCGTCGCCTTGAATCTTTACGAAGCGATGCCGCATGGCTTCACGAAGTTCGATACGCCGCTCGCGCGCAGTGCGATGCAGCACGTGGCGGCGTGGTGCGTCACGCGGCTTACCCGGCGTTAAGCCAGACGCACATCTCATCTCACGCCCATATCGGCAGCAGCCGCGCATCGCGTAGAACCACAACCCTGACTGGTTGGAGACACCATGAAAAGAACGCTGGCGAGCGTCGCGCTCGCAACGGCATCGGTTTCGCTCGTCCATGCGCAGAGCACGTTGACGCTGTACGGCATCGTCGATGCCGGTATCACGTGGGTCAGCAATCAGCGCGGTCATTCGGCAATACTGGAAGACACCGGTATCGCACAGGCGAATCGCTGGGGATTGCAGGGCGCGGAGGATCTGGGCGGCGGAACGAAAGCGGTCTTCACGCTGGAGAACGGCTTCACCCTCGGGAACGGCGCATTGGGCCAGGGTGGCGCGATGTTCGGCCGTACCGCCATGGTCGGCCTGGCCGGCCGCTTCGGCACGCTGACGCTGGGCCGCCAGTATGACTTCATGGTCGACAACCTCGTGTTCAATACGGCGATCGCGCGCTTCGGCGGCGTCTACGCCGCACATGGGCTCGACGTCGACCGGCTTGCGGGCGAACAGGTGAACAACGCCGTCAAATATGCTTCGCCAAAATTCCGGGGTGCCAGCGTCGGGGCGATGTACGGCTTCAGCAACGTCGCCGGCTCGTTCGGCGGCACGACAGGCGCACCGCGTTTCAGCAGCTTCGGTTTCGCGTACGACAACGACGGCCCTTTCGCGATCGGGTTGGCGTATACGAACGCGAACGGCACGGGCGCGTCGGTCGCCGAAGCGGCGCTGCTCGGTACAGCGGTGCGCAACGTGGGGATCGGCGCACGCTATCGCGTCGGTCCGGTCACGGTCTTCGGCAACTACACGAACAACCGGATTCAGCGCGGAAGCGGCGCACCGTCGATTGTGGCAAGCGTCGTCGAGGCGGGCATCGATACGTCGTTCGCCGTCGATACGTTCGCCGGCATCAGCTACATCTACAACCACTATCCGGACGGGCAGGTCAGTCAGCTCAGCACGGCGATTCACTACTTCCTGTCGAAACGCACCGATCTCTATGCCAGCGTGAACGTCGCCCATAGCAATTCGTCCCAACAGCCTGCCGGGATTTTCCTGATCGTTAATCCCGCGACCAACGTCGGCTATTCGACGAGCCGAAACCAAATCGCGCTGCGCGTCGGATTGCGGTCGAAGTTCTGAGTCGCTCCTCTGTCGACGTCCTGCCCGCGCTACGCAAATCCGTACAACGCCGCAGGGTTGGTGACGAATATCCGTTGCTGCCAGTCCGGACGCCCGATCCAGCCCGCGATCACGTCCAGCATGCTCGCGTCGTCAGGCTTGTCCGTCTTCTGCGTCGGATGCGGCCAGTCGGTGCCCCAAAGCATGCGCTCCGGCGCCATGTCGATCAGCGCCTTCGCGACCGGGGCGACGTCGTCGTACGCAGGTGCGCCCGTCTTGCTGTCCACGTAGGGCCCTGACAACGTGATCCACGTATTGCCCTTATCCACCAGTCGTTGCGCAGTACGGAACGCGGCCGACGCCAGCCCGCCCGGCTGCGGCACATGCGCGATATGGTCGATCACGAGCGGACAAGGCAGCACCGCGAGATGCCGCTCCAGCTCCGGCAGCCGCGCACCCTGAACCACCAGCTCGATATGCCATCCGAGGTTCGCGATACGCGCGGCGAGCGGCGCGAGCATGTCGAGCGTCGCCGCGCCCGGATAGCTCAGGTTGAACCGGATCGCACGGATGCCGCCGCGATCGAGCGTCCGCAATGCGTCGTCGGTCACGGTGCTGTCGACGACGGCGACACCGCGCGCGTCGGCGCCGAACTGCGCGATCGCCGCCAGCGTGCAGCGATTGTCCGTTCCGTACGTCGACGGCGTCACGACCACGTTGCGCTTCACACCGATACGCGTCTGCAGGCGCCGGTATTGCGCGACGGTCGCATTCGGCGGCCGCAGCGTCGTGCCGGGCGCGACCGGGAATCGATCGTCGTAGATGTGCATATGACAATCGATCGCCCCTTCGGGCAACCGGAACGCCGGCCGTTCGATGCCGCCCGACCATGTTTCGTCGGCAGCGGCGCGCCTCGGCAATGCAGCCGAAGCCAGCGTCGCGCCAGCGATCCGCAGGAAACCGCGCCTCGCTATCCGCGCCATGATCAGAGGGTCTCCGTCGTGGCGAGCAGCTTTCCGCCCGTATGATTGCGCGTGAGCAGCAGCAGCGTCGCGACGCTCACGAGCGTGAGGATCGCAAGCGGCATCAACGCGAGCGCGTAGCTGCCCGTCGCGGCCTTCACCCACCCGTACACGTTCACCATCAGCCCGCCGCCGAGCAGGTTCGCGATCGCGTTGACCGTCGCGAGCCCCGCCGCCACGGTGCTGTTGGACAGCATGTCGGTCGCGAGCGCCCAGAACGGACCCTTGAACGAATACGCGCCGACCAGCACCGCGCAGAGCATGCAGATCGTCGGCAGCAGCGATCCGCTCAGCGACGTCGCGAACAGGCCTACGCCGATCAGCAGCATCGGTACGACCGTGTGCCAGCGCCGTTCGCCGACGCGGTCCGAGTGCCGGCCCCAGTAGACCATCAGGACCGACGCCAACGCGTACGGCACCGAATTCAGCAAGCCGGTCTCCATCACGGTCAGGCCGAACGACTTCAGCAGCTGCGGCTGCCATACGGACAGCGTGCTGCCTGCCGCGGACGCGCACGTATCGACGAGCGCGAGGCACAGCACGTAGCGGTTGCGGAACAGTTGCGTGAGCGGCAGCGACGGCACCTTCTTATGCGTTTTGTGGCCGGCGGCAAGTGCGCTCGATAGCCACGCGCGCTCGTCGACGGCGAGCCACTTCGCATCGTCCGGCTTGTTCGTCAGCATGGAGAGGCACGCGATGCCGAGCAGCACGGTCGGAATGCCTTCGAGGATGAACAGCCAGTGCCATCCACGCAGGCCCCACACGCCGTCCATCTGCAACAGCAGCGCGGAGATCGGCGAGCCGATGAAGCTCGCGGCCGGAATCGCGACCATGAACGTCGCGACGATCCGTGCACGATACTGCGATGGAATCCAGTACGACAAATAAAGCAGCACGCCGGGGAAGAAGCCGGCCTCGGCCGCGCCCAGCAGGAAGCGCAGCACGTAGAACGTCGTCGCGTTATGCACGAGCGCGGTCGCCGCCGACACGATGCCCCACGTGATCATGATCCGCGCAATCCAGATCCGCGCGCCGTACTTCTGCAGCGCAAGATTGCTCGGCACTTCGAAAAAGAAGTACGAAATGAAGAACAGGCTGCTGCCGAAGCCGAACACCGTCGCCGACATCCCGAGGTCGTGGTTCATCTGCAGCGACGCCATCCCCACGTTGCCCCGGTCGATAAAGGCAAGCAGGTAGCAGATCATCAAAAAGGGAATGAGTCGCCAGACGACCTTTCGCATGGTCCGACGCTCGATCGCGGACGCTTCCATGAAACCCGTTTGCATGTTGTCTCCGTTTATTGTGCGCCTGAGCGCGTTCCTGTGAACCGTTGCCATGCGATGACCGCAATGACGCCGCACGCGAGCACCGCGGCCATGGCCGCGAAGGTGTGTCGCACGCCGAGCGCCTCGGACGCGCTTCCGACCAGCAGATAACCGAACGGCATCGTGCCGTTGTAGGCCATGCCGTACATCCCGACGAGTCCACCGCGGACGTGGTCCGGACACTGGCGCTGAATCGTCGCGTTCGTCGACGTGGCCGCGAACGTGAGGCTGAAGCCGAGCGCATAGAAAGCGGGGATCGAGCTCGCCGCATCGGTCGTCGCGGCCAGCACGGCCAGCGCGCCGACTGCCGTCCACGGCGCATACGCGATGAACCGGTACGACGCGCGCGGCCCGAACGCCGACGACAGCAGCACCGCCGCGCTCAGGGAGCCGGCGCCGGCGCACGCGAAGAACACGCCGGTAAAGCGCGCCGCGTCGTGAAAACCCTGGTCCGCGAGCAGCGGCACGAGCGTCTGGTAGCTGCCGGCGAACAGGCCGATGCACGCGAGAATCGGCAGATAGCGGACCGAGAACGGATCGGACAGCACGTAGCCGACCGCGTCGCGCAGGCCGCTCTCCGCGCGCGTCGGGCGGCCCGCCGATGCGGTGCGGATCGACCGCACGCATGTCGCCATGAAGCACAGCGCGAGCGCATAGATCGCAAACGACGTCCTGGGCCCCAGCGTCGGATAGACGAATCCGGCAATGGTCGGGCCCACCATGCGGCCGACGTTGTAGACCATCGTGTTCATCGCGACCGCGTTGGACGTGTGTGTCGCATCCTGCAGGCTCGTCAGCAGCAGCACCTGCCGCGCGGGCGTTTCCACCGCACTCGACACGCCGATCGCGAGCGCATGCGCGAGGATCAGCTTCACGCCGAGCAGGCCGAGCAGCGACAACGTGAACAGGCTGCCCGTCAGCAGCAGCGACGTCATCAGCACGCATAGCGTCACGCGGCGCGCATTGCCCGAGCCGATCCGCGAACCCGCCACTGGCGCGACGATCAGCTGCGGCCCGTACAGCAGAAAGTTGAGCAGCGCGAGAATCGCCGCCGAGCCGGACAGGTGATAGATCAGCAGATTGAGCGTCACGTTCTGCGTCCAGCTGCCGAGCACCGACGCGACCTGCCCGCTCAGGTAGCGCCGCAGCGATGCCTCCGACAGCGCCGGAAACAGCCTGCTCACCCACCCTGCTTGCGTTGCCACGTTCATGACAGCGCCTTGCCGCGCGTTTCGGGCGCGAACAGCACGACCGCGGCCGCGGCGATGAACGCGACGATCGTCGTCGCGAGCCCGAGCGCGAAACCGCCCGACGTCGACGCCAGCGCACCGATGATCAACGGCGCGACGAAGCCGCCGAGCCGCCCGCCGTTGTACGCGAGGCCCATGAAGAACCCGCGCGATGTCGTGTTGCCGATGATCTCCGCGAGGAACGGACCGGCGCCGGCGAAGATGCCGTTCACGCTGAAGCCGGTCAGAAAGATCGCGGTCATCAGCAGCAACGGATTCGCCGACACGATGTACACGCCGACGGCCAGCGCACCGACCAGCAGGTAGGCCAGGAACATCGGCCGCCGGCCGAGCCGGTCGACCCATGCCGAGAACAGCAGGAACCCGGCGATCGCGCCGAACTGCAGCGCCAGCACGAACGTCAGGCTATGCACGAAGTCGAGATGCTTCACCGTGACGAGGAACGTCGGCGTCCACGTGAATACGCCCCAGTAGAGGTACTGCAGAAAGAAGATGAAGCAGAACGCGGTGAGCAGGCCGCGCACGTTCAGCTTCTCGCGACTTGCCGCATCGAGCGGGCGAGCCTGCGACTTCGCGTGCCTGCGTTCGAGCCAGATCGGCGATTCCGGCGTCTTGCGCGCGACCCAGAACAGAATGAAGAACGGCGATGCGCCGATCAGGAACAGCACACGCCAGCTGTCGCCGGCCAGTCCGCCATGCGCGGCACCGACGATGCCAGAGATCGCGATCGCGAGGATCGCGCCGATCGGCAGGCCCATCTGCATCAGCGCGCCGCCCTTGCCGCGCCGGCTCGGATGCCAGGTCTCCGCGATCAGCGCGGCGCCGGCGGTCCAGGTGCCGCCCATGCCGAGCGCGCCGAAAAAGCGCAGCGCGGCAAACCAGTGCGCGTCGGGCGCACACGCGATCAGGCCGGAGAACAGCGAGTAGATGCCGACGCAGAGCAGCGCGGTGCGCACGCGCCCGATCCGGTCCGATACGAAGCCGAACAGAATGCCGCCGGCAATTTGTCCGGCCGCCGTCACGCTCGTGAACATCCCCAGCTGCGCCTTGCTCAGCCCGAACTGCAGCGCGAGCGTCGGCAGCAGCAGCGACAGCAGGAACGAGTCGTAGCTCTCGAATGTCCAGCCGAGCCCCGCGAGCGACAGCGAACGCCATTCGATACCGGTCACGCGCGTCAATCTTTGTTCGGCGGCTGCGGACTCGGTGTCCTGCGTCGCCACGGTGGCATTCGTCTTCATCGGTTGTCTCCGGGAATCGCGATGCGATACGTCGATGCGGCCGTCCGGCTGAACAGCGCGGCCTTTTCGTCGGCCGACATCGCGGACGCGAGTCGTTTGAAGGCGTTCCACAGCACGCGATAGCTGAACATTCCCTTGTCGACGGGGAAGTTGCTTTCGAACATGCAGCGGTCGACGCCGAAGCATTCGACGCAGGTGTCGAAATACGGCTGCCACGCCGACGCGAGTTCCTGCGACGACGGCGGCAGATCGCGCGCGGCGAAGTCGAAACCGAACACGGTCATGCCCGCGCCGCCGAGCTTCATGCGCGTGTTCGGCAGCGCGGCCAGACGCGCGAGTTGCCGTTTCCACTGCGCATGAACTTCCGCGTGCCGCCCGGCGTGCGGGCCCACGCCGAGCGGCCCGCCGAAATGGTCGATGACGACGACGACGTCCTCGCATGCACGCGCGAGTTCGTACAGTTCGTCGAGCTGCGTGTGATAGACCCACGCGTCCAGCGACAAGCGGTAGCGAGCAAGCGTCCTCACGCCTTGCCGGAAAGCCGGATCCGACATCCGGTCGCGCGGCGGCGTCACCGGGCTCGATCGCACGTCCGGGCTCGCATGCCAGGCGAGCGGATTGCGGATCCCGCGCAGCCGCCCGCCGGACACCTCCAGCATCGTGTCGAGCACCGCCCCGAGTTCCGCGCCGAGCGACAGATCGGCGCCGCCGACGATGGCGTCGCAGCATCGCGTCGGGCCGTATGCGCCGCTGTCGAACATCGCGGCGATGCCGCTCGCGAACTGCACTTCGCCAACCGGCTTGAACGCATCCGGCCCGCTTTCACGCAACATCGAGCGGCACTGCACGTAGACCGTCGACACGATCCGGTGCCCGCTGCGCACGTCGGCGCCGAACTCGTCAGCGAGATAGCGTCCGGTCTGGCGGTCCCACAGGTGATGATGGGCGTCGACGATGGCAAGCGCGGGTTCGAGCACCGGCTCGTCGCGCAATGCGAGCCACTCGGGCCTGACGGGAAGATGGGGCGCGTGAACAATCTGCATCGCACTCGCCTCAGAACTTCTGGCGCATGCCGATCACCACGCCCGTCTGGTTGTGATCGGGCGCGACCGTGCCGTAGCCGTTCACGCCCAGCGCGGAGCCGCCCTTGTTGCGCGCGAAACCGGCCGTCGCGTAGATATCGGTGCGCTTCGACAGCAGATAGTCTGCACAGAGCACGGCGAGCCACGGATCGGCGCTCGTCGAATGCACGTCCTGGTAATAGGCCGTTGCCGTGACCACGAACGCCGGCGACACCGTGTATTGCGCGCCGGCCCAGTACAGGTTCGCCGCGCTGGCCTCGGCGCCGTTCGCGACGCGAATCGGGTTCGCCGGCAGGAACGCGTTCGATGCACGCAGATATCGATAGCCAACGAAGCCTTTCACCGGCCCGATCGCATACGACGCCGCAGCCGTTGCGCGACGTTCGGTGCCCGTGTTCGTCGCGACGGTATTGCTGTTGCGCTGCTCGTACGACAGGCTGGCGGCGAACGGTCCTTGTGCGAATGTCAATGCGCCGCTGAAGAAGCGGCCGGTGAGCTGTGCACCCGGCACCTCCGAGCCGTACCCGGTGTCGTAGCGCGTGCTGTACATCGCCTGCGCAGTCAACGGCCCGAACACGCCCGTGTACTTCGCCGAGTTGTCGATACGCGCGGCCGCTGCGTAGTCGAGCGACAGCATCGAGTATCGCGACGACGCGCCCATCGGATCGAACGCAACGGCCTGCTCGTAGAAGAGCGAGTTCTGGCGGCCGAACGTCAGCTGCTGACCTCGGTACGACAGTCCGACCCATGCCTGCCGGCCGAAAAGCCGCGACGTCGTGGCGGCGTTCGGACCGAGGCCTTTGGTCGACTGCGCGGTCGTGCCGTCATTGACGTTGAAGCCGTCTTCCAACTGGAAAATCGCCTTCATGCCGCCGCCGAGATCTTCGACGCCCTTCAATCCCCAGCGCGAGCCTGACAGATTGCCCGACGCTTCGCGCGTCTGCGCGCCGCCCGTACTCGTATTGTTGATGTGCTCGATCCCGACGTCGACGATACCGTACAGCGTGACGCTGCTTTGCGCATGCGCGGCGCCGCACCACAAGGTCGCGCTCGCGACGGTGACGGCGCCCAGCACGAAGCGGGATGACGGGCGGGCATTCTGGCTGGCCTGATTCGACAACATGGAGTCTCCAAACTTTTTTGTGGGTAGGTCTGAGAAACAAGATTCACGTCTTGCGGGCTGCGGGCGCTTCGCCGGCACCCGAGCCCGGATCGCCGAGCCATGCAATCGTCAGTGCGCCGAGCAACAGCACACCCGACACGGCGAAGAGCGGCACGGTGAAGCCGCCGGAGAATTGCTTGAGCGCGCCGATCATCGACGGCCCGACGAAGCCGCCGAGGTTGCCGACCGACACGATCAGCGCAAGCCCGCCCGCGGCGGCACGGCCGGTGAGGAATCCCGACGGGATTGCCCAGTACGTCGCCTGGAACGCGAGGATCCCGCTCACCGTGACGCACAGTGCGAACAGCTTGAACACCGGTGCATGAATGAACGCGCTAGCGCACAACGCCACGGCAGCGACGGCCAGCGCGCCGGCGACATACGGAACGCGACTGGCCGCGCGATTGGCGATGCGCGCCCACCAGAGCATCACGACGGCACCGATTGCATACGGAATGGCTGTCAGCCAGCCGACCACCGTGTGATCGACGCCGAACTGCTTGATGATCTGCGGCATCCACAGGCCGACGCCGAGCGAGCCGACGATCCCGCAGAAGTTGATGAACGCGAGTACGAACACGCGCCAGTTCGTCATCGCGTCGCGCAGTTTGCTGCCGTGCTTCGCGCCGATGTCACGCTGCTCGAGAGCGAGGCGCTTCGCGAGCGATGCCTTCTCTTCGTCGCTGAGCCACGCAGCTTTCTCGGGACGGTCGGCCAGCACGAACAGGCACGCGATGCCGAGCATCACCGCGGGGACGCCTTCGATCAGCAGCAGCCACTGCCAGCTGCGCAGTCCGTGCAGGCCGCCGAGTTCGAGCAGCGCGCCGGAAATCGGCGAGCCGATCATGTTCGCGACGGGAATGCCGACGAGGAATGCGGCTGTCACCTTCGCGCGCCACTTGCCGGGGAACCAGTGCGTGAAATACAGATAGATGCCGGGCGTGAAGCCCGCCTCGGCGAGCCCGAGCAGAAAGCGCGCAGCCGCAAAGCTCTTCGGTCCGACGACGAACGCCGTCGCCATCGAGAACAGGCCCCACGTGATCATGATTCTCGCGATCCACACGCGCGCGCCGACCTTCTGCATGATCAGGTTGCTCGGAATCTCGAACAGGAAATAGCCGATGAAGAACAGGCCGGCACCGACACCGAACTGCTCGGCCGTCAGACCGAGATCCTTGTTCATCGTCAGCGCGGCAAAACCGACGTTGGTTCTGTCGAGATAACTGATCACGTAGCAGACGAAGATGAACGGCAGAATGCGCCGGAACGCCTTCGCGAGCGTGCGCTCGCTGGCCGCGTAATCGTCGTCGGCCAGGTGCTGCGCGGATCGCGCGTCGGCGCGCGGCGCGTCGTCGCCGGCACGCAGCGCATGCGAAATCGTCATGCTTGTCTCCTTCTTCGCGCGGCTGGCGGCGCGATTTTTCCGTATAGGGGCCGGAAAGCCGACGAGCGGCTTCCCGGCTCGTGGGCCTCAGTCCTTCTTCGCTGCCTGTTTCGGCAGCGGGCCGGCAATGCTCATGTCCGCCTTCAGGATGGAACCGGACGTCGATTCGGTGATGAAAAGCGTCTTCATGTCCGGCCCGCCGAAGCACACGCTCGTGAGCGACGCCCCTTTCGGTCCGGTCAGGATCTCGACGGGCTCCGCGCAATGGTTGAGTACCCATACGCGGCCGAGCCCCGGATTCGCGACGAACAGGCGGCCTTCGAGATCGACGGTGAGGCCGTCGGGGCCGCTCGGTCCATAGGACGTGAAGAACTGGCTGACCTTGGTGACCGAGCCGTCGGCCTGCAGCGGCATGCGCCACACGGCATTGCCGCGCGTCATCGCGACGAACAGCACTTTCTCGTCGCGCGACAGGACGAGCCCGTTCGGGCTCGGGCAGGTGCCGAGCAGCATGTCGAGCTTGCCGTCGGGCGACAGCCGATACACGCGGCCCGTCGGATCGTGAAGGCCCGTCTGCCCCTGATCGGTGAAATAGAGGTTGCCGGCCGAGTCGAACGTCAGGTCGTTCACGCCCTTGAAGCGCTCGGTGTTGCGGCGCTCGAGGTACGGATGCACTTCACCGCGCTCGATATCGACCAGCATCAGGCCGTTCCGGTAGTCGGTGACGATCAGGTGCGAGGCGTCGAAGCGCTTCATCCCGTTGGGCTCGCCGTCGTATTCGACGACGAGATCCCAGTCGCCCGACGGCGAAATGCGGAAGATGCGCCCGTGCGGAATGTCGGTGACGAACAGATAGCCGTCCGGATCCCAGACCGGCCCTTCGAGAAAGGAATCCGTGACCATGCCGCCGCGGTTCGCGCGCGCCCATTCGGTGCGGACGTCCGGCTTGCGAAACTTCTCGGGCATGCGCGTGAATACTTCAGCTGCGCGCACGTCGGGACTCGTCAGATAAAACATGCGTACCTCGATGTCCAGGAGTTCAAGCCGCGCTGTGCGCGCGTTCGTTCAGCACCGCGAGCACGTTGGCGGCCGCGCCCTTCCCCATGTTCACGTACGCGGCGTCGCTCACGCCGCCGACATGCGGAGACAGAATCACGTTCGGGATCTGCTGGAACGGGTGCGGCGACGTCATCGGCTCGACGTCGAAGCTGTCGAGCCCGGCCGCGCGCAAGTGGCCGCTCGCGAGCGCGTCGGCAAGCGCGGCTTCGTCGATCAAGCCGCCACGGGCGGTATTGACGAGAATCGCGCCACGCTTGAAACGCGCGAGCGCGTCGCGGTTGAGCATCCGGCGGTTGTCGGCCGTCAGCGGACAATGCAGCGACACGACGTCCGACTCCGCGTACAGCGTGTCGAGCGGCACGAGCTTCACACCGGCGGGCGCCTCCTTCACGAACGGATCGAATGCGAGAACCTTCATGCCGAACGCCGCGCCGATTGCGGCGACGCGGCGGCCGATCGCGCCAAGCCCGACGAGGCCGAGCGTGCGTCCGTCGAGCTCGACGGACTTGTGCGTCGCCTTGTCCCAATGGCCTGCGCGCATGCGGCTGTCGAGCTGCGGAACCGACTTCGCGCACGCGAGCATCAGCGCCCACGCGTGCTCGGCGACGGCGGCCGCATTCGCGCCGACCGCGGCGCGCACCGCAATGCCGCGTGCGGCGGCAGCGTCCTGATCGATCACGTCGATGCCGCTGCCGTGCTTCGAAATCACCTGCAGGTTTTCGGCGGCGTCCATGATGCGCGCGTTGATCTTCCCGTACCGGACAATGATCGCGACCGGCTTGTGCCGGGTGCACATCGCCACGATGTCGCTTTCGGTCGGTTGCTTGCCGGCGAACACGACGTCGAACGGCGCAAGCATCTCGAGCGCTTGCGGCGCAAGGTCGGCGGCGGTCACGAGGACCACGGGCTTATGCGAAGCGGTCTGCATCACAGTGCCTCGCCTTCGGCCAGCATGCCGGCTGCGCGCAGCTCTTTCTCGATCCATCCGGGACGAACGTCGCCCTTGTGGATCGCCGCGATACGCGCGGTTTCGACGTCGAGCTTTTTCTGCGCGAGATCGACGATGCGCGCGACGTCGGCGCGCGCAATCACGACGACGCCGTCGGCATCGCCGACCACCAGGTCGCCCGGATTGACGGGCGTGCCGCCCAGCGAGATCGGCGCATTCACGCGTCCTGCGACGCTTTTGGTCGGCCCGCACGGATTGAGGCCGGCCGCGAAGATCGGATAGTCGCCATTGGCCAGTTCGTGTGCGTCGCGCACCGCGCCGTCGATGACGATGCCGGCGATGCCGGTCGCCTTCGCCTGCGTCGCCATGATTTCGCCGAGCAGTGCGCACGAGATGTCGCCCTTGCCGTCGACCACGACGACGTCGCCCGGCTTCGCGACGGCGAGCGCCGCATGGATCGCAAGGTTATCGCCCGCACGGACTTCCACCGTGATCGCGGGGCCAGCGACCTTCATCTTCGGCGACAGCGGCCGCACGCGGCCATGCACCGTGCCGCGTCGGCCCGCGACGTCGGCCAGGATCGCAGCTTGATAGCGCGCGGCAGCCTGAACGAGTTCGGGCGGGACGCGCTCGATGTCGCGATTGATCGGAGAACTGCTGACGAATGGCTTGCTCATGATTCGACCTCGAGTTGTGCGTTGTACTATGTACAACGTTGGTGTACGTGGTGAAATCACTATAACCATCTGGCGCCGACGACGGCACTGGCGTTTACCCTTTTACGTGGTAAATCAGCGTTTTACTCTGTACAATACCGGTCGAGTGTCGACGGGAGAAAGGGAATGGGAAATGACGGGGTGGTGGCTGTGGAAAAGGCGCTTTCGCTGCTGGACTGCTTCAAGCCCGGCGCCGAATCGCAGTCGCTCGCGATGCTGTCGCAGGCATCCGGCATGCACAAGACGACGGTCTATCGCTTGATGAATTCGCTGGAGCGAATGGGCTATGTCGTACGCGCGCAATCCGGCAACTATTCGCTCGGACATCGCGTGCTGTACCTTGGGAAGCTGTACGAGCAGTCCTTCCATCTGTCCACGGTCGTTGAACCGGCGCTGCATGCGCTGGCCGCGCTGACGAAAGAAAGCGCATCGTACTACGTGCACGACAACGGGCAGCGGCTTTGCCTGTTTCGCGTCGAGCCGTCCGAAGGCCTGCGTGAAACGCGGCTCGCGGGGACGGCGCTGCCGCTCGACGATACGGCGATCAGCCACGTGATTCGCTTCTGGGGACTCGGCGAACCGATCTACGACAAGCCGCCTGCACTGCCCCTCTTTACCGCGGGCGCGCGCGATGTGCACACGGCAGCGTTCGCGGTGCCGATCTTCGGCGCCGGCGACAAGTTCATGGCGGCGCTGACGCTTTCCGGTCCTGCATCTCGGCTCAGCGTCGCGCACGAGTCGGGCGAACTGGATCGACCGCAGCTGGAGGCGGCCGCCGATCTGTCACGGAAGCTGGGCGCGAGTGCCGCGTTCTGCGAGAACATCTACGGAAAGCGTTGAATGGCGGACGGCAGCAGACTCTGATCATCGCTCGCACAGATCCGCCAGGTCAGACTCCCGCAGTCGCAGAGACGTGCATGCTACGATCAGCCGGTCGGCGTCGACCTCTGACCGCTCACTCCTCGACTTTGAGGGTAACCGTGCCCATCGATTATCTCCGCGCATTCACTATCCCCGAACGCAGCGACGCCGCGAATCGCCGTCTCGGCCGATCGCTGGCGTTCGTCGCGGGCGCGGCCAACGCCGGTGGATTCTTCGCTGTCGGGCAGTACACGTCCCACATGTCCGGCATCGTGTCGTCGATGGCCGACAACCTCGCGCTTGGCGACATCGGCGTCGTCGTGGCCGGCTTCAGTTCGTTGCTGTCGTTCCTCGTCGGGGCCGCCACGTCGGCGATCCTGATCAATTGGGGCCGCCGCCGGCATCTGAGCAGCCAGTACGCAATGCCGTTGATTCTCGAGGCGACGCTGCTTCTGCTCTTCGGCCTTCTAGGATCGGGGCTCGAGACGCACCAGGTGCTGTTCGTACCGGCAACCGTCTGCCTGCTTTGTTACGTGATGGGCCTGCAAAACGCGATGATCACGAAAATCTCGAAGGCGGAGATACGTACGACGCATGTCACCGGCCTGGTAACGGATATCGGAATCGAACTCGGCAAGCTCCTTTATTGGAACCTTGGAACAACGCACCGGGATCTCGTCCGCGCAGACCGGCAGAAACTCCTTCTGCTTGGATCGCTGCTGCTGTCGTTCCTCGTCGGCGGGCTCGCAGGCGCGGTCGGCTTCCGCCACGTCGGCTTCATGTCCAGCGTTCCGCTGGCCATTGTCCTCGTCACCCTCGCTGTCGTTCCGATCTTCGACGATATGCTGGCCCGACGCCGTTGGCCGAAACGGTAGCCGTCGCCGGCCGGCATGGCCGCAGCGGTCCACGCGATCGGTCGCCGCTTTTTTTCCCACCGATGTACTCAACGTCGCTGCGTAACCGGACCCTCGGCGTCGACAGCCCCAGCCGCGTGGAGCGGGCCGCCAACGGCGATCGGGCCACGCACTTCCAGATCGCCGTATACGGTCAGCGGCCCATGCACCGTAAGCGGGCCATGGAATGTATTGTTTCCACCGCGTTTGCGTATGGCGTGACCGTCGGCGGGATTCCGTTCGATCGAGGCTGCCGTGATCGGGCCGCGAGCGGAGATGTCGCCGGCCACCGTCAGCGAACCGTCGATCGTCGCCGGCCCGAGGACGACGAGCGATCCATCGACGTTCAGCGGCCCCGTGACGACCGGCTCCGCGTGGGCTGACGCGACAGCGATAAAGGACGCCAGCACGACAGCGCTCGCTATGGCGCTCGCTGCCGGCCTGCATGCCATGCGCCTTCCTGGCGCCGGATTGAAGCGTTTCACGTGTCCTCCTGGTCGGTGCAACCTACACGGGCGCTAGCGGTTCGCTGGCCCGCGACAGTGGCCGGCCATTGCAGCAGCTTCGGTTCCTGCATGGTCGTCATGCGTAGCGACGTGACGTCGGCAGGGCTGCCGCAGCGGCTTGAGCGAATCAAACGGAGTCCGCTCCGCATCCCGTTGTCTGGAAAATTTTCCGACGCTCGTATCGTTGGCGCAACATGTTCGGCGGCCTGGAGTCGTGGACGCACGCCGGCTCGACGAACTGAAATCGGAGAACGATCGGCGTCCGGGCAAACGGGCTGATTGCATCCGCGCAGACAAACGTCGCCTATCCGTGCCGCGATTTTCAATGCGTGGATGTGAATCGGCGCCGTCGACCGCCGATTGCGTATCGATGCTTCATTCATCGTTCCGGACTCCGTATGGTGCGCAACAATCCCGCGTGAAGGTTCACCGCATTTCATACGAATCGGCTCGGCGGCGACTATTCTGTCTAAAGGATCGACTGTCCGCGCACATCGTTCGCCGCCCGCCTCGCCCGCGCGCGACGAACGCGCGCAGCCCCATGCGCCCGCACCGCCTCTTTTCCATCGACTCGACCGACGTCGCGCACGACGCGGCCACGGCGAGTGTCGTCGCCACCGCGCTGCTGGCCGTCGCGCTCGCGAGCGCGCTGCATCGGCTCGGCAGTCTCGACGCGACCGTCGGCGCCGTGTGGGCGTCTTACGTCGCGGGCAGCGCGGCCGGTCTCGCGATCGTCGCGCACCGTGATCGGCGCTCGGCCATGCGCGCCGGCGATCGCACCGTTTCGATCGCGTGCAGCGTCGCGTTCGGCGCCGCGGCCGGCATCGGCTGGGGATCGGCCGGCCTTCACGCGGCCGCCGTCGCCGACGCGCACGCGCAGGTCGCCGTCGCGATGGCGACGCTCGCGGTCGTCACGGCCGCCGCACCGCACTTCAGCCCGTCGACTCCCGCGCTGCTCGCCTTCGTGCTGCCGGCGACCGTACCGGGCGTCGTCGCCGCCGCGCTATCTACACACGCCGCACAACGCGCACTCGCGCCGACGCTGCTCGCGATCGCCGCGCTCGCCGGCATCGTCGCGCTGCTCGCGCACCGCGCGATCGCGCGCCACGGCCGGCTGCGGTCGGACGCCGAACG